>NZ_JBYOJR010000008.1:0-219120 GCF_057798915.1 Cupriavidus sp. 22TCCZM01-5 | reverse complement strand
CGCCTGGGCGTGACCGGCGTGATCGATGCCGGCGGCGGCTACCAGAACTACCCCGAGGACTACGGCATCATCGAAGAGCTGCACAAGGAAGGCCAGCTTACCGTGCGGCTCGCGTACAACCTGTTCACGCAGAAGCCGAAAGACGAACTGAATGACTTCCGCACCTGGGCCGGCAAGGTCAAGCCAGGCCAGGGCGACGACCTGTACCGGCACAACGGCGCCGGCGAGATGCTGGTCTATACCGCGGCGGACTTCGAGGACTTCCGCGTCGAGCGGCCCGAGATGCCGCCGTCGATGGAAGGCGACCTGGAACCGGTGATCCGCCTGCTGGTGGAAAACCGCTGGCCCTGGCGCCTGCATGCCACCTATGACGAGACCATCTCGCGCGCGCTCGACGTCTACGAGAAAGTGGCGCGCGACATGCCCTTCGACGGCCTGCACTGGTTCTTCGACCATGCCGAGACCATCACCGACCGCAATATCGACCGCATCGCGGCGCTGGGCGGCGGTATTGCCGTGCAGCACCGCATGGCTTACCAGGGCGAGTACTTCGTCGAACGCTATGGCGCGAAGCCGGCCGAGCACACCCCGCCGGTGAAGAAGATGCTGGAACGCGGCGTCAAGGTCGGCGCGGGCACCGATGCCACGCGCGTGGCCTCCTACAATCCCTGGGTGTCGCTGTACTGGCTCACCACCGGCAAGACCGTGGGCGGCATGTCGATGTACCCGCAGGCCAACCTGCTCGACCGCGAGACCGCGCTGCGCCTGTGGACGGAAGCCAATACGTGGTTCTCGAACGAGGAAGGCAAGAAGGGGCAGCTCGCCGTCGGCCAGCTTGCGGATCTCGCGGTTCTTTCCCAAGATTACTTCACGGTGCCCGGCGACGATATCCAGGACATCACTGCCGTGATGACCGTGCTCGGCGGCAAGGTGGTCCATGGCGACGGCGAGTTCGGCAAGCACGCGCCGGACCTGCCGCCGCCTATGCCGGACTGGTCGCCGGTGCGGCATGTGGGCGGCTACCAGCCGCGCCCGACGGCGCAGGCCCGCGCGCAGGCGCTCGCCACCGCATGCGGCTGCGCCAGCGCCTGCGGCGTGCATGGGCACTCGCATGCCAGGGCGTGGACGTCCAATATGCCGGTCTCGGACGAAGGCACATTCTGGGGCGCGCTCGGCTGTTCGTGCTGGGCGTTCTGATCTGGCCCTGTCACAACCTGAAGCGGTCCGCAACGACAGGAGGAAAATGATGAAGCTCTATGTGGTTTCACTCGCGGCCGGCGTGCTCGTTGGCATCATCTACGCGCTGTTGCAGGTGCGCTCGCCCGCGCCGCCGGCGATCGCGCTGATCGGCCTGCTCGGCATGCTGATCGGCGAGCAGGTCGTGCCGACGGTGAAGCGGCTGGTCGCCGGCGAGCCCGTCACCGCCGCCTGGTTCCGCAGCGAATGCGTGCCCAAGATCACGGGCGCGCCGCCCAAGGCGGATGGCGCCGCCGACGCACCCGTCACGCTTGCGGCGCGTAGCAAGGACGGCGGGCAATGAGGCTGCGGCCGTACGGCTGGCACGGGCATCGGTGATGGCCCGCACCGATCGCGTTGCGGCGCCCCGGTGCCTTGGCCGCGTCGTGGCAGCACTGTGCGCCATGGCCGCGGCGCCCGTGTACGCCGACAATGCCGTGACCGTCTATGGCCGGCTCAACACGGCCGCGGAGTATGTGACCGTGACCACGGCCACCGACGGCACCAAGCCAGGCGGGCTGTCGCGCCTCACCAATAACCGCTCGGTATTCGGCCTGCGCGGCGAAGAAGATCTCGGCTACGGACTCAAGGCGATCTGGCAGGTCGAGAGCACGCTGTCGATCGACACCGGTGCCGGCCAGATCGCCGCGCGCGATACGCGGCTCGGCCTGCAGAGTCGCTACGGCACGCTGTTCATGGGCAACTGGGACACGCCCTATACCAGCTCGACCAAGGGCTACGATCCGTACTATCCGACCACGGCCGGCTATATGGCGCTGATGGGCAACGGCGCCGCGGCCACCACCGACAACGTCGAGAACACCAGCTCGTTCGACCGGCGCCAGAAGAACTCGCTGCACTACCAGACCCCGAAATGGAATGGCCTCGGTGGTGCCCTCGCGTGGGGGCTCCCTGAAGAACGGAACACCGCGCCGCGCAACCCCGCGCTGTATTCGTTCGCGGCGGCCTATGACCGCGGCCCGCTCAACCTGACCCTGGCCTACGAGATCCACCACGCCTACCAGACCGCCGGCCGCAACGACGATGCGATCAAGGCCGGCGTGTCCTACCAGTTTCCCTCCACGCGCATCAGTGCCGCTTACGAGCGCCTGCACTACCGCACCGCCACCGGCGACCTGACGCGCAACAGCTACTACCTCGCGCTGGTGCAGCAGGCGGGGACCGGCAGCGTGCGAGCGGGCTTCACCTTCGCGTCCGACGGCGCGGGCAGCGCCACCGAGACCATCGGCTCGGTGCGCAGCGGCGCGCAGACCAGCGCGTTCCAGGTGACGGTCGGCTATGACTACCCGCTGTCCAAGCGCACCGCCGTCTATGCTTACTACAGCCGCATCAACAACCGCAGCAACGCTTCCTATGACTTTGCCATCAACAGCGTGGGCGTCCACGCGGGCGCGGATCCGCAGACCTTCGCGCTCGGCATGCGCCACAACTTCTGACGGATGTACCGCGCGACGGAGACCGCATTGAGCACCGTACAGCCGCCCGCCAGTGCCGCCGCCTCACCGGGACCCGCTACCGGCTGCATCCTCGCGTTTGTTGCGGGCTTTGTGGATGTGGTCGGGTTCATCTCGCTGTTCGGCCTGTTCACGGCGCATGTCACGGGCAACTTCATCATGATCGGCGTGGATGTCACGGGCAATGCCCCGGGCCTGCTGTCCAAGCTGCTCGCGCTGCCGGCCTTCGTTCTGGCCGTCGCGGCGACGCGGCTGGCTGAAGTGCGCATCGCCAGGACCGGCCGTTCCCCGGTCGCCCCACTGCTGCTGACCGAAGCCGCGCTGCTGGCGCTGTTCATGGCCGCCAGCCTGCATGCCGCGCCGGTCACCGATCCGTCCGCCCCAGCGGCAATTGTGGCCGGCATGCTGGCCGTCGTGGCCATGGGCCTCCAGAACGCGCTGTCGCGCACGTCGCTCAGCGAGCTTGGCCCGACCACGATCATGACGGGCAATACGACGCAGATCGTCATTGACCTCGTCGACCTGCCGTCCGCTTCCGGAACGCAGTGCGACGCGATCCGGCGCCGGCTCCGCAAGATGGGGCCGGCCCTGGCCGCTTTCGCGCTCGGCGCCATCCTCGGTGCGCTCGGCTATGCCTGGCTTTCGGTCTGGTGCGTGCTGCTGCCGACCGTGCTGCTCGTCACGGTCGGCATTCCCGCCTGGCGGCGCGGCCAGGCATCCGCGGCAGGCTGAACGGCGGGCAGCGAGCCCTGGGGCAAGCCAGGTGCCAGACAACCGCACCGCGATCCTCTTCGGCGCCTTTGACCGCCATAACTTCGGCGACCTGCTGCTGGCGCATATCGCGGCGCACGGATTGACGGGGCGCCCCTTGCATTATTGCGGCCTGGCGGAGCGTGACCTGTCGGCCTGCGGCGGCCACAAGGTGCAGGCACTGGCGCGGGTGGCCGAGCGCTTGGGTGGCACGCCAGTCGATATCGTCCACGTCGGCGGCGAGATCCTGACCTGCAGCGCATGGGAGGCCGCCGTGATGCTGCTGCCCGCAAGCCAGGCCCCCGCCGTGGTCGCGCGGCTCGATGCCGATCCGGCCGGGCGCGCGGCCTGGGCGCAAGCGCGGCTCGGACTGCCGGACCTTGCGCCCTACCTGCTACCCGGCGGCCTGTTCGCCAATGCCGCGAAGGTGAGCTACCGCGCCGTCGGCGGCATCGACCTCGATCGGCTGGAACCTGCCATGCGCGGCGAAGTGGTGGCCAAGCTGAAGGCCGCCGCGCGCGTCGGCGTGCGCGACCGGCAAACCCACGCCATGCTGGAATCCGCGGGCATCCATTGCGGCCTGGAGCCTGACCCGGCGGTGATGGTGGCCGAGCTGTTCGCGCCGCGCATCCGCCAGCACGCCCGGCATGGCGAACCGGCCGGCGTGATCGCCGCATTTCCGCGCGGCTACCTGGCCGTGCAATGCAGCGCCGACTTCGGCGACGACGACACGTTGGCGGCGCTCGCCCGTCAACTCGAACAACTGGCCCGCGCGCAGGATCTCGGCATCGTACTGTTCCGCGCGGGCGCCGCGCCCTGGCATGACGACCTCGACGTCTACCGGCGGCTGGCGGCGCGCATGCCCCGCACGCGTGTCGCCATCTTTGCCTCGCTCAACCTGTGGGACATCTGCGCGCTGCTTGCCCACGGCCGCGGCTTCGCCGGCAGCAGCCTGCATGGCGGCATTGTCGCCACCGCCCTGGCATTGCCGCACGTGGGCCTGCTGCGCCCGGGACAATCGCTCGCGTCAAGCAAGCAGGCTGCCTTCGGCGCGACCTGGGGCACTGCCGGCGCACCGGCGGCAGTGCCGGTCGACGCGCTTGCGTCCGGCATGGCTCAAGCCATGGCTACCGAACCGGCACGGCGCGAGGCACTGGCCCGGACCCTGGTGCAGGCCGGCCGGGCGAGCCTCGCGGCGGGCCAGTGATACACCAGCCGTCACACGCGCTCGACACGCACGAAGAACTCCACGCCCTCCTCGGTGCTGTCCATCGACTGGCCGAACGTGATCCAGCCGTGACTGCGCAGCATGACGTCGTCGCGACGCAGGATGAAACCCTCTTCGCCATCGATGGTGACATAGGTGCCGTTCGAACTCCGGTCGACCAGCACATAGCGGCCCCCGCGCGTCTCCACAGTGGCCTGGAAACGCGAGGCTCGCCGGTCCGACACCACGATCGTCATGCTGCCGTCACGACCGATGGTGACCGGCGGCGAGGCAAGACTCATTTCCACCACCACCGAGCGGTAGCGCAGTGTGAGGAATACCGTGCAGGCGGTCCTGGGGCTTTCGGTGTCGATCAGGGTCAGGTCGGTGGCCTGCTGCCAGATCGCCTCGAACAACTCGACCGGCTGCTCGCGGCCGCGCACCTGTGTCGGGTACAGGTAGCGCGTGGTCTGGCGCAGCCAGTCCGGAAGCTGCTCCACGGATTCCCCGCTGGTGATGATCTGTCCGCGCGACGCCAGCTTGCATAATCGCGCGGCAAGGTTGACGGTATCGCCGAACACGTCGCCCGATGCATCGGCAAGCACCGGGCCATGGTGGAAGCCGATATGGATCGACATCGGCACACCGGACACCGGCGGCAGCTGGGACACTGCAAGCTGCATGTCGAGCGCGGCCTGCAGGGCGCGCTCCGGCGCCGGGAACAGCACCATGATCTCGTCACCGATGGTCTTCACGATGCGCCCGCCGGCGTCCTCGGAGCAGGACCGCATGACGCCGAGGCATCGCGCGACCGCGGCCATGGCCGCCGCATTGCCGGCCACCTCGTACAGCCTGGTGCTGCCGCTGAGGTCGGCGAACATTACCGACCCATGCGGCGCCTCATTAAGCGGTTCCCGGTCCATATGCGCCCCGGCTTGCCCGTCCGTGGCGGCGGCCGGGTCCTCATTGCAGTCACGCGATCGCGCAATGCTGGAATTCTGGCACCGCGGCCGGCGATGCTCAACCTGAATGGCATGCCCCCGGCGCGCGCGCAGCCATGGCCGGGTTCCGCCAGCCTGCTCGGCTAACCCCGTCAGCTAAACCGTCAGCTCAACCCGTCCAGCACGAGATGCTGCCCATGCACCGACGCCGCCGCATCGGAAGCCAGCATCGACACCATCCGCGCCGCGGACCCGGTCGACACCCAGCGCGCAGGATCCGCATCCGGCATGTCGCGCCGGTTGGCCGGCGTATCGAGCACGCTCGGTGCAATGCTATTGACGTTGATGCCGGCACCGCGCACCTCGCGCGACAAGCTCTCGACCAGACGCTGCAGTGCGCTCTTCGATGCGCAATACGCACCCATGGCGGCGACGCCCGCCGACGCACTGCGCGCCGTCACGGCGACGACCTTGCCGCTGCCCCGCGCCAGCATGCCGGGAATGAACGGGCGCGTCACGGCAATGAACGACCACGCGTTCAGGTCCATCATCCGCATCCACGTTTCGCGGCTGATGTCGTGCGTGGCTTCGCCCATCTCGAAGCCGCCGGCTACGTGGACCACGACGTCCACGGCGCCGAACGTGCCGAGGATGTCCGCGCCGACCTGCGCCATGGCGGTCTCGGACGTGACATCGGCCTCGCGCAGCAGCATGCCGCCATCACCATCAGGGTGCGCGAAGACGCTTTGCAGGTGCTGCAGCTTGTGGTCGATCAGGGCCAGGCGGCAGCCCTCCCCTGCGAAACGGCTGGCCACTGCGCGGCCCAGCGCCCCCGCGGCCCCGGTGATCACGACATGACGAACGGCGGCTTCCATGTTCCGGCTCCCCTGGCAATGGACTGACTCCACCATAGTCGGGCAGCGCGGAAAGGGAAATCCGGATGTCGCCCGAACTGTACAGAACGGAATCCTTGCACCCGTCTATGGCGCCCGGCGCACGCATGGCGCAAGATGCGGCTGCATCACTCCAACAGGATCTCCAATTGCCCCTGAACCGCCTGCGGCAAAGCGCCACCCTTCTCGCCGTCGTGGCACTGACCGGCTCGATGGCCTCCCTGTGCATCGGCACCTCGTTTGCCAAGTCGCTGTTCTCCGCGCTCGGGGCGCAGGGCACCACCGCGTTGCGCGTGGGCTTTTCGGCGCTGATCCTGCTGGCCGTCTGGCGCCCGTGGCGGATTCCGCTTTCGGCCGCCAATGCGCGGGCCATCGCCCTGTATGGTGCCGCGCTGGGCGCGACCAACCTGCTGTTCTATATGTCGCTGCGCACCATTCCGCTCGGGCTGGCGATTGCCATCGAATTCACCGGCCCGCTCGCCGTGGCGGTGCTGTCGTCGCGGCGCGCCATCGATTTCCTGTGGATCGCGTTTGCCGTCACCGGGCTGCTGTTGCTGCTGCCGCTGGGCGAGGCCGCTATCCACCTGGACCCCGTCGGCATCGGCTTTGCGCTGGCGGCGGGCGTCGGCTGGGCGCTCTATATCATCTTCGGCCAGCGCGCCGGCAACGCGCACGGCGGCCAGGCCACCTCGCTCGGGCTGACCATGGCGGCGCTGGTGGTGCTGCCGTTCGGCCTGGCCCACGCCGGCACGGCCATGTTCAGCCCGCCGCTACTGCTCGCGGGGCTGGCCGTGGGCGTGCTGTCCAGCGCCATTCCCTATTCGCTCGAAATGGTGGCGCTCAAGCGCCTGCCGCGGCGCACCTTCGGCATCCTGCTCAGCATGGAACCCGCCATGGGCGCGCTGGCCGGCCTGGTGTTCCTCCATGAGCAGCTCAGCATGATCCAGTGGCTCGCGATTGTCAGCATCATCGTGGCCTCGATCGGTTGCACGGCCACGGCGCGCGGCAAGCCTGCCGGCTGAAGGTTTCCGGCGCGCGCGTCGAGTAGCGGCGCCGGCCCGGCTCAGCGGGCGCCGAACCAGTCGGCCGGCTGCCGCTGGCCGGCTTCCGCGCGCGCGGTCCCAAACGCAAGCGTAGCCTCATGGAGCAAGCTGTCTTCGGGATTGCGCCGGCAGCTGAAGCCCAGACCGCGCAGGATGGCCAGCATGCGCCGGTTCTCGCTGAGCACATCGCCACGCATGCAGCGCAGCCCCGCTGCCCGTGCCAGTTGCAGCAGCCTGCCGATCAGGCGGCGGCCAAGGCCCTGACCTTGCCAGGCATCGGCCACGAGCACGGCGAATTCCGCCGTGCCATGGCTGGTCACCACGAACTGGCCGTTGGCGATCACCGCTTCGACGCCGCCGTCAGCGCTCGGCGCCGTCACCACAAGGGCCACGCCACCCGCGCCAGCCGTGACCAGCCCCTCGACAATCCCATCGGCCACGCGGCCGCCCGTCAGGAAGCGGAAGTAGCGGCTTTCGCGCGACAGACCTTCGACCATGCCGCGTACCGCCGCACCGTCCTCAGCCTTGGCCGCGCGCAACGTCACCTGCTCGCCGCGCCGCAGCTTCCAGTTCTCATTGACCACTGGCTGTGACGCCCGCGCCGCCGTCCCTGCCCATGTTCCGACCATTGCCGCCACCCTGACTTCATGATTTGTAGTCAGAGTATAGGCAAACAGCTGACTTTTGCAAATGAAGTCAGCATGCTATGCTCAGTGCATCATGAAAGCCGCCACCCCTGACCTTCGCGATTGTTCGATCGCCTCCACGCTGTCGCTGATCGGCGAGAAGTGGACGATCCTGATCCTGCGCGACGTCTTCCATGGCGTGAACCGCTTTGATGACTTCCTGCGCCGGCTGGAATGTTCGCCCGCCGTCCTCTCCGCCCGCCTGAAGACGCTGACCGAGGCCGGTTTGCTGCGCCGGGTCGGCTACAAGGAGCCAGGCGAGCGCGAGCGCTTCGAGTACCGGCCGACCCGCGCCGCGGTGGAACTGCTGCCGGTGCTGGTCGGGCTGATGCAATGGGGCGACCGCCACCTGGCGGCCAACGGCACCGGGCCGGTGGAAATCCGCTCGCGCCGCAATGGCCAGCGTGTCAGTGCGGCACTGGTCGACGAAGAAGGCCAGCCCGTGTCTCCGTCCGACATGACCGTCATTCGGCTCACGCCACCAGGCACGCCCCAGGACTGATTCCCGGCCAGCACCGCGGCGACACATTGCAGCGCACCATCACTGTGCCGCGCCGGCGGCTACGCCCCATCGGGGCGCACCAGCACGGTCCGTACCCTGCCCATTTGCCGCGAAATACCCCGTTCATCATCACTTCGCCCCTGGCACAGCGCTTGCGTAATAAATGACGCGGGCGGATCAACGGCGATCCGCCCACCCCACAAGCGCGGCGGCTATCCCATGTAGCCGCTGTCTGGACAACGGCGTCCCCTGAACCGGCCTCACCCCGGTTTGCGGGACGCCATTTGTTTTTGGGCGGTGCGCACGCACCGCTCCTCGGAGCGAGAACGATGATTGGCAAAGCCACCCGCATCCACCTGCTGAGCCTCGGCACGCCGCAGATGCGCGCCTTCCACCTGACCTGGATGGCGTTCTTCGTCTGCTTCTTCGCGTGGTTTGCCTGCGCGCCTCTGATGCCGGTGATCAAGGGCGAGTTCGGCCTCACGCCGGCGCAGATCGCCAATATCAATATCGCCGCGGTGGCGGTGACCATTCTCGTACGGCTCGTGATCGGCCCGATGTGCGACCGCTTCGGCCCGCGTAAGACCTACACCGGCCTGCTGGCGCTCGGTGCGCTGCCGGTGCTGGGCGTGGCGTTCGCGCAGAGTTACGAGACCTTCCTCGTGTTCCGCCTGCTGATCGGCGCGGTTGGCGCCAGCTTCGTCATCACGCAGTACCACACCTCGGTCATGTTCGCGCCCAACGTCGTCGGCACCGCCAACGCCGCGGCAGCTGGCTGGGGCAATGCCGGCGGCGGCGCCGCGCAGGCGCTGATGCCGATGCTGCTGGGCGCCGTGCTGATGCTGGGCGTGGACCAAACCATGGGCTGGCGCGTGGCGCTGCTGGTACCGGGCGTGCTGATGCTGGCAATGGCCGTCATCTACTGGTGCTTCACGCAGGACTGCCCGGAAGGCAACTACTCCGACATGCGCGCGCGCGGCCAGGCCATCACCGGGAGCGGCAAGGGCGGCGGCTGGGAAAGCTTCCGTGCCGCCAGCGCCAACTACCGCGTGTGGCTGCTGTTCATTACCTACGGCGCCTGCTTCGGCATCGAGATCTTCATCCACAACATCGCCGCCACGTTCTACGTCGACCGCTTCGGCCTGAGCCTGAAGGCCGCCGGCCTGGCGGCCGGCAGCTTCGGTCTGCTGGCACTGTTTGCCCGCGCGCTGGGCGGCTGGCTGTCGGACAAGGCAGCGCGCCGCCGTGGCCTGGATGCGCGCTCGACGCTGCTGTTCGTGCTGATCCTCGGCGAAGGCCTGGGCCTGCTGTGGTTTGCGCAGGCCGGCAATGTGACGCTGGCTGTGATTGCCATGCTGCTGTTCGGCCTGTTCACCCACATGGCCTGCGGCGCCACCTATGCACTGGTGCCGTTCATCGACCGCAAGGCGCTCGGCGGCGTGGCCGGCATCATCGGCGCCGGCGGCAACGTGGGCGCGGTGGCCGCCGGCTTCCTGCTCAAGGGCCTGGGCGACCTGCAGCAGACGCTGACCGTGCTGGGCGTGCTGGCGGCACTGTCTGCGTTGTGCGCCATCGCCATCCGCTTCAGCGCCGAGCACAAGGCGCAGGAACAGGCGCTGTACGACGGCGCGCTGGCCAACTGAATTCCCCGCATCTCCAAATAACGGCATCCAGAGCAGCTCTGACTGACTACCGGACAAGGAACGCATCATGAAACTGATCATCGTCGGCCACGGCATGGTGGGTCACAAATTCCTCGAATCTCTGGCGGACGCCGGCGCGCAGAACCTGGAAGTGACCGTGCTGTGCGAAGAACCGCGTCCCGCCTACGATCGCGTGCACCTGTCCGAGTTCTTCGCCGGCAAGTCGGCCGATGATCTCTCGCTGGTGCCGGAAGGCTTCTTCGAGCAAAACAACAACATGCTGCTGCGCCTGAACGCGCGTGCGGTGTCGATCGACCGCGACGCGCGCACCGTGGCGGTGTCGACCGGCGAGACGCTGTCCTATGACAAGCTGATCCTCGCCACCGGCTCCTATCCCTTCGTGCCGCCGGTGCCCGGCAAGGACCGCAAGGACTGCTTTGTCTATCGCACCATCGAAGACCTGGAAGCCATGCGCGAATGCGGCGCGCGCTCCAGGACCGGCGTGGTGATCGGCGGCGGCCTGCTGGGCCTGGAATGCGCCAAGGCACTGCGCGACATGAACCTGCAGACCCATGTGGTGGAGTTCGCGCCGCGCCTGATGGCGGTACAGGTCGACGAAGGCGGCGGCCGCATGCTGCGCCAGAAGATCGAAGGCCTGGGCGTGACCGCCCACACCGGCAAGAACACCGTCGAGATCGTCGACGGCGAAGACGGCACCCATCGCATGGTGTTTGCCGACGGCACGCACCTCGACACCGACATGATCGTGTTCTCGGCCGGCATCCGCCCGCGCGACGAACTGGCCCGTGCGAGCGGCCTGACGGTGGGCGAGCGCGGTGGCATCGCGGTGGACAACCATTGCCGCACCTCCGACCCCGACATCTACGCCATCGGCGAATGCGCGCTGTGGCAAGGCAAGATCTACGGCCTGGTCGCGCCGGGCTATGACATGGCGCGCGTAGCTGCCCGCCACCTGCGCGGCGAAGCGGTGGAGTTCGGCGGCGCCGACATGAGCACCAAGCTCAAGCTGATGGGCGTGGACGTCGCCAGCATCGGCGATCCGCACGGCGCCGTGCCGGGCGCCCGCATCTACCAGTTCAGCGATGACCGCAAGGAGATCTACAAGAAGCTGGTGGTCTCGGACTGCGGCAAGTACCTGCTGGGCGGCGTGCTGATCGGCGATGCCAGCGAATACGGCACGCTGCTGCAGATGATGCTGAACAAGATCGAGCTGCCGGAATCGCCCGAGTTCCTGATCCTGCCTGACAGCAGCGGCAAGGCCAGGCCTGCGCTGGGCGCCGACGCGCTGCCCGACACCGCCCAGATCTGCTCGTGCAACAACGTCTCCAAGGGCGAGATCTGCGGCGCCGTGTGCGACGGCGCCACCACCATCGGCGCGCTCAAGACTTGCACCAAGGCCGGTACGGCGTGCGGCGGCTGCGTGCCGCTGGTCACGCAGATCATGAAGGCCGAGATGAAGAAGCAGGGCATGGCCGTCAACAACCATCTCTGCGAGCACTTCCCGTACTCGCGCCAGGAGCTCTACCACCTGGTGCGCGTGGGCAAGTTCAAGACCTTTGAAGCGCTGCTCGAAGCGCACGGCAACGGCATGGGCTGCGATATCTGCAAGCCGACCGTGGGCAGCATCCTGGCTTCGTGCTGGAACGAGTTCGTGCTGAAGGAGGAACACGTCAGCCTGCAGGACTCCAACGACTACTATCTCGCCAACATCCAGAAGGACGGCACCTACTCCGTGGTGCCGCGCATGCCGGGCGGCGAAGTCACGCCCGAAGGGCTGATCGCCGTGGGCCAGGTCGCCAAGAAGTACGGCCTCTACACCAAGATCACCGGCGGCCAGCGCGTGGACCTGTTTGGTGCACGCGCCGAGGAACTGCCTTATATCTGGGAAGAACTGATCGCGGCAGGCTTTGAATCGGGCCATGCCTACGGCAAGGCGCTGCGCACGGTGAAATCTTGCGTCGGCTCCACGTGGTGCCGCTACGGCGTGGACGACTCGGTCGGCCTCGCCGTCGAACTGGAGAACCGCTACAAGGGCCTGCGCGCCCCGCACAAGATCAAGTTCGGCGTGTCGGGTTGCACGCGCGAATGCGCCGAGGCGCAAGGCAAGGACGTCGGCGTGATCGCCACCGAAAAGGGCTGGAACCTCTACGTATGCGGCAACGGCGGCATGAAGCCGCGCCACGCCGAGCTGCTGGCCGGCGACCTGGACCGCGAGACGCTGATTCGCTACATCGACCGCTTCCTGATGTTCTATGTGCGCACCGCCGACCGCCTGCAGCGCACCAGCGTGTGGCGCGACAACCTGGAGGGCGGGCTGGACTACCTGAAGGACGTCGTCCTCGATGACAAGCTCGGCATCGCCGCCGACCTGGAAGCGGAGATGCAGCACGTGGTCGACACCTACGAAGACGAGTGGAAGAAGGCTGTCACCGACCCCGAGACGCGCAAGCGCTTCCGCCACTTCGTCAACAGCGATCGCCGCGACGAGAACCTCGTCTTCATCGAGGAGCGCGGGCAGATCCGCCCGGCCACGCCCGAGGAACGGAACTTGCGACGTTCCCGCCTGAGCCACATTCCCGTGGTGGCCGTGCCCGCAAAAGCGGCCTGAATGCAGCCTGAAAGCAGCCCGAATCCAACGAAAGCGAAGGAGAACGTGATGAGCCATCCCCACTGTCCCGAAACCTGGACCGCGATCTGCACCTTGCGCGATATCGTGCCCAATACTGGTGTCTGCGCCCTGGTCGACGACCAGCAAGTGGCCGTGTTCCGCATCGGCCGCGGCGAAGAGGTCTACGCGATCGACAATTTCGATCCGAACTCGCAGGCGGCGGTGCTGTCGCGCGGGCTGGTCGGCAACCTGGGGGAGCGCCTGGTGGTGGCTTCGCCGATCTACAAGCAGCACTTCGACCTGCGCACCGGCGAATGCCTGGAAGCGCCGGAGCACTCGGTCAATGCCTACCCGGCACGCGTCTATGACGGCAAGGTCTGGGTAGCCGCCGACGTGACCATGAACGAAGTCGAGGAAGAGCTGGCAGCCTGACACCATGTTCCTGACGGAGACCCTGCGCATGACGCCATCCGCCCCCTCGCAACCCCGGTCCCGGCTGGTCGTCGTCGGCAACGGCATGGCTGGTATGCGCACGGTCGAGGAACTGCTCAAGCTGGCCCCGGACCTGTACGACATCACCGTGTTCGGCGCCGAGCCGCACGGCAACTACAACCGGATCCTGCTGTCGCCGGTGCTGGCCGGCGAGAAGACCGTCGATGACATCATGCTCAATACGCGCGACTGGTACGCGCAGAACGGCATCGAACTGCTGGCCGGCGACCCGGTGGTGGCCATCGACCGTCCGCGCCGCACGGTGCGCGCACAGTCCGGGCGCGAGGTGCGCTATGACCGGCTCCTGCTCGCGACCGGCTCCAAGCCCTTCATCCTGCCCGTGCCCGGCCACCAGCTCGAGGGCGTGATTGCGTTTCGCGATATCCAGGATGTCGAGACCATGCTGCACGCCGCGCGCAACCATCGCCACGCCGTGGTGATCGGTGGCGGCCTGCTCGGGCTGGAAGCCGCCAACGGCCTGCTGCGCCAGGGCATGGACGTGACCGTCGTGCACCTGTGCGACAGCCTGATGGAGCGGCAGCTCGACAAGCCCGCCGCGACCCTGCTCAAGGGCGCGCTGGAACGCAAGGGCCTGCGCTTCATGCTGGGCGCGCAGACCGGCGAGATTCTCGGCGACACGCGCGTGACCGGCGTGCGTTTCAAGGATGGCAGCGAAATCCCGGCCGACCTGGTGGTGATGACCGCCGGCGTGCGCCCGAACATCGAACTCGCGGCCGGCGCCGGCCTGCGCTGCGAACGCGCCATCGTGGTCGATGACACGCTGCAGACCTATGACCCGCGCATCTACGCCGTCGGCGAATGCGTGCAGCACCGCCAGGCCACCTTCGGCCTGGTCGCGCCGATCTGGGACCAGGCGCGTGTGTGCGCCGCGCACCTGGCCGGCTCGGGCCATCGCCGCTACATCCAGCAAGCCACGGCGACCAAGCTCAAGGTGACTGGCGTCGACCTGTATTCGGCCGGCGACTTCGTCGGCAGCGAAGACAGCGAAGACCTCGTGCTGCGCGACGCGCGGCGCGGTGTCTACAAGCGGCTGGTGCTGCAGGACGGCTGCCTGGTCGGCGCCGTACTGTACGGCGACGTGCAGGATGGTCCGTGGTACTTCGAGCTGATCCAGCAACGCGCACCGGTCGCGTCATTGCGCCAGCGCCTGCTGTTCGGCAAGGCCCAGTGCGAGGCGCTTGCCGCCTGAGATCCCCCGCTGACAACGACATCGCCCCACGGAGAAAGCGTGAATCTGTCCGACATCCCGGTGGTATCCGCCACCCCGACCACCACCACCGCCACCACTTGCCCCTACTGCGGCGTCGGCTGCGGCGTGCGCGCCACGGTGCGCGCCGACGGGCAGGTCGAGATTGCCGGGGATGCGGAGCATCCATCCAATCGGGGCAGGCTGTGTGTCAAGGGCTCGGCCCTTGGCGAGACGGTGGACCTGCAAGGCCGCCTGCTGCATCCGCAGGTGCGCGGCACGGATGGCTCGCTCGAACAGGTCTCGTGGGACCACGCCCTCGACACCGTCGCGCAAGGGTTCTCGCGCATCGTCCGCGAACATGGCCCGGATGCCGTCGCCCTGTATGTCTCCGGGCAGCTGCTGACGGAGGATTACTACGTCGCCAACAAGCTGATGAAGGGCTTCATCGGCACCGCCAATATCGACACCAACTCGCGCCTGTGCATGTCATCGGCGGTGGCCGGCCACAAGCGCGCGTTCGGTGAAGACCTGGTGCCGGGCAACTACGAAGACCTGGAACTGGCCGACCTGGTGGTGCTGGTCGGGTCCAACACGGCCTGGTGCCATCCGATCGTGTTCCAGCGCCTTGTCAAGGCCAAGGAGGCGCGGCCGGAAATGAAGATCGTCGCCATCGACCCGCGCCGCACGGCCACCTGCGAACTGGCCGACCTGCACCTGGCGGTACGGCCCGGCACCGATGTCTGGCTCTTCAACGGGCTGCTGAGCTACCTCGCGCGAGAAGGCAAGGCCGACTCCACTTTCATCGGAGCCAGCACGTCTGGGCTGGATGATGCGCTGAAGGCCACCGTCGACTGCGATGACCTCAAGGCCGTTGCGCGCGCCTGCAAGCTCGATGTCGAGGACGTGCTGGCCTTCTATCGCCTGTTCGCCGAGACCGAGAAGGTCGTCACGGCCTTCTCGCAAGGCGTCAACCAGTCGTCCGCCGGCACTGACAAGGTCAACAGCATCATCAACTGCCACCTGCTGACCGGCCGCATCGGCCGCGCGGGCATGGGCCCGTTCTCGCTGACCGGGCAGCCGAATGCGATGGGCGGCCGTGAGGTCGGCGGCCTGGCCAATATGCTGGCCGCGCATATGGAGCTGGCCAACCCGCTGCATCGCGACATCGTGCAAGACCTGTGGCAATCGCCGGTCATGGCCGACCGCGCGGGACTGAAGGCGGTGGAACTGTTCAATGCGATCGAGCAAGGCCGGGTCAAGGCCGTGTGGGTGATCGCCACCAATCCCGTGGTCAGCCTGCCCGATGCCGACCAGGTGCGCCGCGCGCTGGCCAAGTGTGAATTGGTGGTCAGTTCCGACATCATCGAGCGCACCGACACCAATGACGCCGCCCACGTGCTGCTGCCGGCGCTGGGTTGGGGCGAGAAGGACGGCACGGTCACCAATTCGGAGCGCCGCATCTCGCGCCAGCGCGCCTTCCTGCCAGCGCCGGGCGAGGCGCGCGCCGACTGGCGCATCCTGTGCGACGTGGCCCGGCGCATGGGCTTTGCCGGCTTCGACTACGCCGGACAGCACGAGATCTTCGACGAGCATGCGCGCCTGAGCGCCTGGCGCAATGACGAGGCGCCGCGCGCATTCGATATCGGCGGCATGGCCGGCATGGACAAGGAAAGCTATGACACCTTCGAACCCGTGCAATGGCCGGTGGTGGCGGGTTCGCCCGCGGGGACGCGCCGGCTGTTCGAGGATGGGCGATTCGCCCATGCCGACGGACTGGCGCACTTCGTCGCCACGCCGACGCGTGCGCCGGCAAACGCGCCGGATGGTGACTATCCGCTGATCCTCAACACTGGCCGCGTACGCGACCAGTGGCACACCATGACACGCACCGGCAAGTCGGCCCGCCTTGCGGACCACCTGCCCGAGCCCTTCGTCGACATGCATCCGCAGGATGCGTTGCTGTGCGGCCTGGGCGAAGGCAAGCTCGCGCGTGTCTCCACGCGCTGGGGCGCCATGGTGGCACGCGTGCGGCACGGCGGCGGCATTCCGCGCGGCAGCGTGTTCGTGCCGATCCACTGGAACGGGCAGTTCAGCTCCGATGCGCGCGTCGGCGCGCTCGTGAACCCGGTGGTCGACCCGATGTCCGGCGAACCCGAGTTCAAGCACACGCCGGTGTGCGTGGAGCCGTTCGGCGTCAACTGGCACGGCTTCGTACTGAGCCGCAAGGAACTGCCAGCCGATACCCTCACCTACTGGACGCGCGTGCAGGGGCAGCGGTTCCAGCGCTACGAATTTGCCGGGCGCGAAGCCATTGCCGACCGTGCCGCATGGGCGCGCAGCCTGCTCGGCGTGACCGACCCGGATGCAGACTGGCTTGAGTACGAGGACCGCAGCGCGGGCACCTATCACGCGGGCTATGTCGTCAACGACAGGCTGGAAGCGTGCGTCTACATTGCCACCCGGCCGGAACTACCCTCGCGCTCCTGGCTGGCGGAGCTGTTCGGACGCGAACGGCTGGAGGACACGGACCGTATCGGCCTGCTGATGGGGCAACCGATGCAGAAGGGCGCCGATGCCGGCCCCACGGTGTGCTCATGCTTCGGCGTGGGCCGCAACACCATTTGCGACGCGGTGCGCAAGCACGGTCTGACCACCCCGGCCGAGATTACGGCCTGCGTCAAGGCCGGTGGCAACTGCGGCTCGTGCGTGCCGGAGTTGAAGAAGCTGCTGGTGGAAGTTCGGGTGGCGGAGGCTGCCTGAGCAGCTGCTGCTTGCCACCGGCCTGTTCCTGTCCCGTCCCGCAGCGGCGATTCCCGCTCAGTCCCGCTGCGTACCGACTCATGGGTATTCAGCCGGATCAGTTCGGGCGACGACGGTGCCCGGCTCCCTTGGCGCGCGCCGCAACAGGAACACACCGCCGATGACGGCCAGGCACCCACTGAGGGCGAACAGGACCGGAACGCCAGTTAGACGAGCCAGGGCGGCACCCAGCAAGGGACCAAGTACCAGCGCCCCAAGCTGCACGCTGCGCGCGGCAGCACTGATATTGCCGATCAGTTCGCGAGCGCTTTCATGCTGGAGAGTGACGCCGAAACTCATTGCGCCCAGCCCGTAGGCGCCGCCGTTCAAGGCCCATAATGCAAGCCAGAATGGAGCGGGAATCACCAACCCGCTTGCCACCAGACCGCCCGGCAGCAACACGCTCAACCCGAACGCCATCAGCGCCAGGAACGGCAGCTGCCGGGCATGACGCGCATAGACGCCGCGGAAGACCAGCGCACCGGCAAAGGCGCCGCCCGCCGTGGCGCTGACCACCATACCGAACATGGACGCCGGCATCCCTTGCTCCTTGAGGAACAGCGAAAGCAGCGGATCGTAGAGGCCCAGGATTGCGCTAAGCCAAAGCATGCAAGCAAAGACCTGCCGGAACCGCGGGTTGCGGCGTGCCAGCTGAAATAGTGGACCGTAGTGCCACATCGGGCGCCGCGCCACGACCTCAGGAACCGCCGTTATCCGCCACAGAGCCGGCAGACAGAAGATGCCGACCAGCGCAAGGGCCGACGACAACCAGAGCCCTGCGCGTGGGTCAAGTCCTGCCGTTGCGGCAGCCACCAGCGGCGCGCAGATCTTGGTGAACTGGTCTACGGCCGTCATGATGCCTGCGTTCGACACCAGTTGCGCCCTGTTCAGCATCGATCGTGTCGGCACTTGCTCCGCGGGCATCGCGCCCAGATTGGCAAGCCCCTTGGCAAACACCAGCATGACGAAGACGTGCACATCCGGCGCCAGAATCATCAGCACCGATGTGACACCGCGTGCCAGGTAGCTGATCGCCAGCATGACGACAGGATGACCGCGGTCCGCCAGCGAGCCAAACAAGGGGCCAATCACCAGTCCAGGTAATCCATACAAGGCAGACGCGATGCCGACCGTCATGGCATCCGCGTGCCGGTGGTAGCTGAGCAAGGAAAAGACCAGCGTGAAAACAAGCCAGAGGACGACCGAGCTGACGAGACGTAGCGCCAGCAGTGGCTTGTAGCCTGAAATGGCACTCAACTTTGTCATTGGCCGCCAAAATATTCATCAAATATTGCAGGAAATTGAAATGCATAATAACCAATAACGAAAATCGAACCACGACTCATATTATTATTTCGTTATCAGAATTCAGCTTCCGCTCCAAGCCAGCAAGAATGGATATCGTGGCGCAAAACTGGAATCCGCGCCTCGCATGTGAGCAGGAAGGAATAAGGTGAAGAATTTTGCTCACCTCCACGGATTCTGCCCGCACCACTTCGCGTAAATTCTTGATCTATCCCAACCTCGCGAGATGTCACTTCCGGGTTGGTTCTTGTTATAAATCTGGTTCTAACCCACTTGAAGGAGAACACATGAAGAGACTGACCGCCATTTCCCTAGTGGCAGCATCAGGGCTGCTCGCGATGCTCGGCGGCTGCGCCACGGAGTCGTCCACCGCGCTGCCCGTGCAGAAGGTCGAAAGCGCCAGCCGGCCCTACAACGGCGTGCGCACGCCGATTGCCGTGGGCAAGTTCGACAATCGCTCGAACTACATGCGCGGCGTCTTCTCGGATGGCATTGACCGGCTCAGCGGCCAGGCCAAGACGAGCCTGGTCACCCACCTCCAGCAAACCAACCGCTTCAATGTGCTCGAGCGTGAAAACCTCGACGAGATCAAGCGAGAAGCGGCAATCAAGAACCAGGCGCAGCGCCTGAAGGGCGCCGACTACGTGGTGACGGGCGACATCACCGAATTTGGCCGCAAGGAAGTGGGCGACGTGCAGCTGTTCGGCATTCTCGGCCGGGGGCGCGAGCAGGTGGCTTATGCCAAGGTCAACCTGAACATCGTCAACATCAGCACCTCGGAGGTCGTGTACTCGACGCAGGGCGCCGGCGAATACAAGCTGTCGAACCGCGAGGTGATCGGCTTCGGCGGCACGGCCAGCTATGACTCAACGCTCAACGGCAAGGTAATGGACCTCGCCATGCGCGAGGCTGTCAACAGCCTGGTGGCCGCCATCGAAAGCGGCGCCTGGAAACCGGCCCAGTAACTTCCGCAGTCTGAACATCCACGAGAAAAAAACGATGATGAACACGGTCACGCTGCGCAGCGCAGCGTTCTTGTCGGCAGCAGGCAGTCTCCTGCTTGCCGGCTGCGCGGGCCCACAGCCTATGTATCAATGGGAAGGCTATCAGGTCCAGGTCTACGAATACTTCAAGGGCGAGTCGAAGGAGGCGCAGATCACCGCGCTCGAAGCGGGCCTGCAGAAGATCCAGGCAAAGGGTGGTGCGGTGCCGCCGGGCTACCATGCCCAGCTCGGCATGCTCTACCTGAACACCGGCAAGGGCGATCAGATGGTCAAGGAGTTCCAGACCGAGAAGACGCTCTTCCCCGAAGCCACGCCCTACATGGACTTCCTGCTGAGGAACGTCAAGACGGACACCCGGACCGATACGAAGGTCAGTACCGCCGTCGAGCCCAAGGCCAACACCACAGCAGGGAGCAGCAAATGATGCGCCGACTTCTGACCTATGTCGCGAGCCTGGGCGTCGTCATGCTCTTCGCAGGCTGTGCCGTGCCGAACAAGCAGGTGGACTACGCCGCGTTCAAGGCAAGCCGGCCGCGTTCCATCCTGGTGTTGCCGCCGCTGAACGAGTCGCCCGACATCAAGGCAACCTACGGCATGCTCTCGCAAGCGACTGCGCCGCTGGCGGAATCCGGCTACTACGTGCTGCCGGTGGCGCTGGTTGACGAGACGTTCCGCCAGAACGGCCTGACGGTCCCCGGCGACATCCATGCCACGCCGGTCGCCAAGCTGCGCCAGATCTTTGGTGCCGATGCCGCGTTGTACGTGACCGTGGCCGAGTATGGTTCGAAGTACCAGGTCATCAGCAGCGTGACCCGCGTGGCCGCAAGCGCCAAGCTCGTCGACCTGAAGACCGGCGACGTGCTGTGGAACGGCACGGCCTCGGCGGCGACCGACAGCTCCAGCAGCGGCGGCGGCCTGATCGGCATGCTGGTCAATGCGGCCATCACGCAGGCGATCAACCACTCCACAGACGCCAGCTACAAGGTCGCGGCGACAACGAGCTACCGCCTGCTGTCGGCCGGCCAGCCGGGCGGCATCCTGTACGGACCGCGCTCGCCGAAGTACCAGTCGGACTGAGATCCGGCGTACCAGGCCGCCGGACGTCCGCGTCGGCGGCCTGGGTTCAGACGAAGTCCCGCCGTCCCCCTCCGCCCTTTCCCTCCGCCCGCCTCCCGCCGCAAGCCCTGACGGCAGGCAGTCAAGACAGGCACCCTGTCGCTTGCACCCGACACACTGCAAACAGTGTGATATGCGGTTGCCACCCGTTCCCGCCGTACTACTTCTCTTCGCCCTATTCCGATCGGACCAATCGGACGCGGATTGAACTGGATTGCTCCTGTTTCCGCCCCTCTTCAGAGAATTGCATAAGATTCTGCCGTGCATCTTCGAATCCCCCCATTTCATATCGATGCCGGTTTCGCCAATCTCCACATGACGCGTTGCGCAAGCCTTTGCAAGTTCTTGCGCCCAACCACTTCGCTCGGTATCACGTCATGGACAAGAACGCCTTTGGGATCCTCGGTGTCGTTCGCGGCAAGCTGGTGGCAGTACAGGAAAGTGCGGTAGGACGCCGCAAGGGCCGCCATGGCGGCGAGCACAAGTAGATTTGTTGGCGCGCTCGATTTCGATCAATGCCGCTCCCAGTCTGGTCAACCGTGGCGGCACCATCGGTTCCGTCGATGACAAGCTGCTCGTTACCGGCACGCTCGACAACACCTCCGGCAAGGCACTGGCTGCCACTGACCTGACGGTGGCAGGCGGCAAGATCACCAATGACCATGGCCAGCTCTCGGCAGGCCGGAACCTGAGCCTGGATACCGCCGGACACGACCTGATCAACACCTCGGGCATCATCGCTGGTGGCAGTGTCGATACCGATTCAGCTCGCTTCGACAACCGCGGCGGCATCGTGCAATCCACCGGCCTCCTGGTGGCCGACACGAACGGCCAGACCTACGACAACAGCCAGGGCGGGGTAACCGTGGCCAACGGCGCCATGGGTCTCACCACCGGCGTTTCAACAACCAGGGCGGTACTGTGGCAAGGTCGAACAGTTACGGATTTTCTCACCCATTAGTTTCGGATTGCGCGTATCTTTTCGTCCGCAAAGCCAACTCTGACAAGGCCCATCCGTAACTGTTGAGGCATACGTTGCGCGGATTTGTTGCACCGCGATTTTGCGGGAACCCAACCGAACTTTTCCCGCTTCACATCTTCAAACTAGACAAGCCTGAAGCCTTTGCAAGTTCCACTAATAGGCCCCCCATACTTGGCTGCTCGCTTACACGAGCACGTAGACACCGACGCGATGCATGTGGCCGCTTTCGACTCGAACCGTTTGCCAGTGCGTTTCAATCTTGAAGCCCTGTTGCACCAGGTCAAGCTTGCGCGCCGGCTGGCAATAGATGTCCAGGAGCTTGCGGCATTCATACGTCGATACTGCCTGGAGTTCCTTGAGTGCGAGTGCCAGTCGCCGGGTCTGCGTCGTGTCGTGATACCGATGGCCAGATTGGCGATTTCAGCGAGGCGACCGTCGCGCGAGGTCGTCTTGAGCGCGGCCGTCGGATGGGTATGGCTGTCGTCGTCGTAGGAAGGAAACAGTTCGAGGTTCATGAGGCAACCGCTTTTTACGCGATGAAATTAGGACGCCTCAATCTTCTATTTCTCGCCATCCAGCGTATAAGTTGGCACTTTTGGAGAAATGCCCAGTGCCTAATGTCGGGGAAGACGATGACTTCCATCGCAATCAATAGCAGCGAGCAGACCTAGCGCCATGGACGCTTGTGAGATGGAGCCCTGTTGCCCCAGATACTGGGGCAACTCGAATGTCCCGCAACTACTGTTCGGTGTAGCTAATCATGCTAAAAGTTACTGTTGAAGTTGTTGGCCAGAACGGCTCGACCAGGGAGATAGCGACTGCTTACATAGGCAGACTTGAGCGCAGTGCGACCCCTGACTATGTCGTGCAGTTGCGCGAAGACCGGCGCCAGCACGGCGAGAAACGAACTCTGCATGCCTACCCGCGGCACGCCGCGTCCATCTTTGACCTCGTCGCGCGTGCTCTCGCAGTCGGGTTGACCGGGACCGAGGAACTCCCACCTCGCCCCGAACCGCTCATTGTTCCTATTCACCGTTCAGGTGACACCGACTACGTTCGCTTGGGCGAAATACCTGAGCCCGCAGCGACTCTCTTCCGCAAACACATTGAGTATTCAGGGTGCCCCGTCATTGAAGAAGACCCTATGCCGGAACGACTCTTTGACGTTGAAGATCTCATTCGGGCATGCGTTCCGGATGCCGCCGCTTGCGATCCAAGCGTTGTGGCCAACGCGATCCGGGAGTGGTTCGATAGCTTCGACGACGGCACTCCGACATGAGGCTGTCGTTGTAAGAGCGATAAGAAGCCGGCCTAGGCGGATCCAGCGCCGAAGTTCGGCGTGCCATGGAGGACCGTTGTCGGCCATGAGCGGTCGTCCACTTTTCCTCGAGGGACGTCTTATGAGTGAGGCCCCGCATACGCATACAATTGCGCGATGTCGATTTGCCACGCAACCGCGATGACAGCTTTGAGCCCAGTCCTGATTCCGAGCGGGCAGCCCGCACGCGCTGAGATTGCGACTAACGCTGATGATCTTGCGGAAGCGCATCAGTGACACAGCGTATCACCGCGTTGATGACCGACTGTGCCGGCGTACAACAGCAGAGTGTTCGATGCCAGGGGCATCGGGCGATGCCCCCGTTGCGCAGTGCTACCGTGCCATCGAGGCGTACACACGGCCTGATGGTTCAGGTGCGAGACAAAGCAAGCAGGTCCTGCGGGCGTGCAAGCAGTGGTGTTGCGCAGTGCAACTGAAACGCCGCCGCGGCCGTGTAGCCCCAGGCTACGCCGCGGAACGCCATGCCAGCGGCGCTAGCGGCTTCCGCGTCGCGGATCTCGTCGCCGACATACAAAGCCTCGCCCGGACGCACACCAGCGGACGAGACCAACGCCCGAAGCTTGCGCGTCTTGCCGAACATCGAAATGCCGCAGCTAAAATGGCCGATCCGTTCGCAGACGGCGGGACCGAGGATCGTGCGCACGACGTCTTCGCCGTTCGACGTGGCAACGGCGAGGCTGATACCACGCCGCGCCAGCGCATTCAGCGTCTTGGCCACGTTCGGGAATAGCGAAACCTGCGCGATGCGCTCGTGCATGAGCCGCCTTACATCGATGGTAATGGCAGGCACCTTCCACAGCGGCACACCAAGCAGCCGCATGATGTTATGCGCGGAGCTTCTGCGCGCTTGCTCGAGCAGATCGCCCTCGAGCGGGCGAGACCCATGTTTGCGGGATGCGACGTCAACAGCTTGCAGAAAGCACTCCATCGAATCGGCCAACGTACCGTCGAAATCAAACGCGATGAGTTTGTAGGTCATGGATAACTATAGCGGCGCCGCGAGGCAATCGTAGAAGGCATTAATAGTGTCACCACTTGGTCCAAGTTCTGAGGCTGCCCCTTAGTTAGAGGCCGCCGGTGAGTGGGAGGGATAGTATCGAAGCTGGCACAACAGCTGATTATTCGAATGTTGATGTGCGTGCCGGACCGCCTGCTATCGGAACATGTAGTCGAGACCGAGTGTGAACGTCTGGCTCTTTACAGCGGCATCGTTGCTGCCATTCCAGCTCAGTTTGCCGTAGTTCGTGTACTGGCCGCGCAAGCGCCAGTTCGGTGAGAACGCATAGGCGGCGCCGACTCCCAGGGTGAGCAGCCCGGCCGACCGGGTTCTCGATTCCACGTCACCCGAGCGAACACCCTCCACCCAGCCCACGCCCGCGATGCCTAGCAGCGAGAATCGCTCGGTCACCGGCAGATGGCCGACCACGCTGGCCGTCCACGCGCCGATGCTGAACTTGTCCGTGCTGCTGCCAGATTCCGCTTTCACCGCACCGAGGCTGGAAACCGTGCTCTCGACCGAGACATAGCGCGAGAACTGGTATCCGCCGCGAAGCCCTACCGCCAGGTTTTCGGACGATGCGACCGACCATCCCGGTCGGTCGGTGCTGAACTTCTGGCGGGTGTAGCCAAGATCTCCACCGACATACCAGAATTCGTCGGCCGGCGCAGCCTGCCGCTGTGCCAGCGCCTCGGGGGCCGTGGCACCGAGCAGCAAGAGCGTGAGAGAGACGGCGCCGAGCGATGTCCCTGCGTGTGCTAGAGTCCGCATGAATTTACCTTTTATATGAAAAGTTTAATGTAAAACGATAAAACGTTGCTGTTGTACAATACAATGGTGACTTTCGCAACTCTTTCCCAACGGAGACTCTGCATGTTCGTTTCGTCTGCCTCCTCAATCCCTGAAGGCGCCGCGCTGCAACGGATTCGCGCGCTGTCGCGCACGATGCAGCGGTTGACGACATTCGGCGGCGCCGTGGCCCTGGTCTGCGCCGCATGGATATGGTTTGGGTCGTCTGCAACGGAGCTGGAGCGAGTGGTGCGCGGGATCACGCACGCCTCCAAGGCCTATCCCGTGCAGGTGTTGCCGATGCACCGGGCAGCCGGCTTTCTTGCCACTGGTATTGGGCTGACCCTGTTAATCTGCGTGCTGCACCAGGCGCGGCGGATGTTCGTGGCTTTCGGACGAGGTGAAGTGCTGACAATCGACACGGCCATTCGACTGCGTCGCATGGCGCTGGCATTGATGGCAATGGGGCCGGCGATCCCGCTGATCCGGCTGCTCACGGGCGTAGCGCTGGTGGGCGTGCCAGGCAAGCCCTATTGGGTAATCGCAATCACGCTGAGCGACTACTTCGTCAGCCTGCTCGGTGGTCTGCTGCTCGCAATCGCGTGGGCGATGCTGGAAGCCGTTCGGATAGCCGAGGAAAACAAAGGATTTGTCTGAGGAACAATGACGGTATTGGTCAGACTTGACGTGCTTCTAGCGAAGCGCAAGATGAAGTCCCGCGAGCTGGCACAGCGCATCGGAATCTCCGAGCCCAACCTTTCGCTGCTGAAATCGGGGAAGGTGAAGGGCATCCGCTTCGATACGCTCGAACGCATCTGCCAGGCGCTGGATTGCCAGCCGGGAGACCTGCTCGAATACCGCAATGACGCGGCAACGGATGCCGGCGATGCTACTTAGACACAATCGCGTGGCTGGCGCACCTGGGTATCTCTCTCAGACCTGATCCGAAAGTCCTGATACGCCGGACCGCAGCCGCCATCGTGGTAGCTCCCTTACGTGGCACCACCACGTCAGTCCGGCAGCGGAAACTATGCGCCGGTCTGCATTGAACCACAGACATTCGCATTATTTCTGGTCGGTGTACCGGGCGGAGCCAGTGAGCGTCGAAAATCCGCTCTGATTTGTCCCGCGCTTGGTTGAGGTGGCCTGAACCTGAGTTAGCCTAGAAGGCGCTGGACCTCAGAACTATACGATGGTTGCTTGACACCCTGCGACTTCTGGCCGCAGCGTCTCTGATGCGTTCCCATCCATGCATGAACGCCCCGAGAATTACATGGGTCCTAAAGTTGCGAAAGTTTGCACCGAGTATGCCCCGCATCGCCCGTTCGTCATTGGCTGCGACCGCATTGCCAAGCGCGTTCATTGCTCGCGCTGGGCTTTCATAGACACGATTTATGTACTTGAGTACAGGTACTCCATGAGCAAACACGAGGCCCAAGTTAAGGCACAAGTACGAAGCGAATATTCGCCTTGCGAGAGACCGTAGTGGCTCGCTCACTATTTCCGGTCGCATTTCGTGCAACTCCAAGCGCGGCTCAACCAGGTGACGGCATGCCAACTTGCGGGGCCACCCGATGCGTTGCTATCACGCCAGCCAAAACACGTCGGGCGTTAGAGAATTCGTGCAACGTGTCTTACTAGAAGTCTACGCGCACTTCACCGACGCCCTCCCGCACCTCGACCACCGCCGTTAACGCCGCCTCCGCCTGCGCGGGCATGCGACGAATACCGTGGCTTGGGGATGAGCCAAAGCAATTAGTGTAGCGGTCACCGTCCTTGACATGGACCTAGCTGTAAGCAGCAGGGAAGGCTACCGCTAAATTCTTGCGCGGAGATTTCCTCAGGCCGCTCCCACGCCTCGGTAGGGCGAGTAGCTAGAGCCGCCATTATCGGTACCACGGTACCCGTTAGTCGCTATGGAAATCAGTCGAGACGACGGCACATGTAGTGCGTCCTTGCGCCAAAGCGCCGGAGGAATTCCCTGGACAACTTCATCTTCTGCGGCATGTCGTCCAGCGCGGTGAGCGTGAACCCGAAGCGAGCAAAGAACGCGGGATGCGCAGACGTGAGCACCGCAGCCCTGGCGCAACCGTTCGCGCGGGCACGCATCAAGATGGACCTAACAAGATGGGTAGCGACCTGATGGCCCCGGTACTCGCAAAGAACCGCAGCAGCTTGAATGATGACCGTCTCGCCATGCATTTCACCGCAGGCACAGCCGATTACCTTCTCACCTAGAACGGCTAGGCTGTAGAGGCGCGTCGAGAGGTCGATATCACTGCCGAACAAGCCGCAAGAATGGAGCAACTCCGAGATTGCTTCCACGTCTGTCGACCTGGCGGCGCGAATTCTCACGTCTCTTATCATTCTTCTTATCTTACCTCCCGACGCTCCCGCAACGGTTTGAGACCACATCGCGCCTCAATTGTGAATACCCTCAACAGTGCGCCCCCTATATTTTAACTATACGCACGGAAAAATTCTCTCAGCCAAATGAACTAGCTTTCACCTCTTCGCTTTTATCTGAGCAAGACTCTATATGGCAGTTAAATTTGGTCTCACCCGAATGAGTCGCCAGCATGCTTCAACGCACATTTACAAAAACTAAATCCTGACTTAGACAAACCTAATATCACAATACGCTGCTATCAATGAGGTAAAAAAATGCACTGAGGGAGGCACCATCCGGCTACGCACGGTCGACGCGGCGCAGGGAAGCTCAATCACAATCACTTACAGACGAGCTCCTTGTTCGATGATAGTCTTACTGAACGGTCTATCTGAGGTTGCATAACCGCCGGACTGTCATACAACGATGGCAACATAATTTCCTTCAATATTATTAGATGTGCGGCGCAGGACTTCTCGGCAGAAGAGGACGCACGCAGGAGACACATCATCATGCTGACCGACGTTGTTGTGCGCTCGGCTCTTCGTTCAGATTGGCATCACATTGCTGCATTGCTTGAGCAATGCAGCCTCCCCACCTCCGATACCTATGAGTTAATTGACGACTTCCAAGTTGCGATATATGAAGACCGCATTGTTGGATGTGCGGCAGCGGAATATCACGGCTCGCATGTGCTCATCCGCTCAGTCGCAGTTGAGCCAGCATACCGAGACAACGGCATCGCAACGCGCCTGGTTGAAATACTGTTGATGCGGGCTCGCGGCACAGAAGCTCATGATGCCTATATTTTCTCCACAGTGGCTCCCGCGTACTTCGCTCGCTGGGGATTCTCGCTCGTCGCGACTGAAGACGTGCCACTGGAAGTCAAGTTATTGCCAGCTGTCCAGCGGGCGGCCCTAACATCAGCGCTTTGCATGAGATGTGAGCTAGGATAGAAAGTGCCGCGTCGCACCAGACATCATCAAGATGCGGTTGACCAGAGAACGGAGTGAAGAATGTCTGTTGGACACGTCATCAATCTCCTACACGAAGCCGCTTTTGGCACGCTGGCCACCCACTCAGTGACCCTGCCTGGTTATCCGTATGCGACTGTTGTGCAATATGTCCCAGACGAAGCCCATTGTCCGATAGTCTGTATCAGCGCCTTGGCCGAGCACACTAAGAATTTGCTCACAGATTCGAGGGTGAGCTTGTCAGTGCTGCAACCTGATGCCACCGACGTTCAGACTGCACGCCGGCTGACGGTTGTCGGCGATGCTGAGCGGTTCGAACCAAGTTCTGCATTTCTTGCTCGTTACCTGCGCTATGAGCCAGGGACGGAGCAACTGTTGGCGCTGGACTTCATGTTCTTCCGATTGAGCACAAGGAAAGTCCGATTCATTGAGGGCCTCGGACGGATGGGATGGCTGGATAAAGCTGACCTGTGCCTTGTTGACCAATTGTCCGGAGAGACTGAGGCCAATCTTGTGCGGGAAGTCTCACGCATTGTGCCAGCTGGTGTGCGCGTACTCGGCATCGATTGCTATGGTGTCGACTACGCAGCAGGCGCGCTTCGAAAGAGATTCCGATTCCCGAATCAGCCGTTGCCACCGGAAGCAATCCTGGACGCAGCATTGAACGCGGTAACGGGCCTTAGCTGAGGGCGCGTACCGGGTCATTCGGAGCCATGCTGATGAGCTGCCTCCGCTTCGCGGCTTGAGGCCATGGCCGCCGCCTACGGCAGCGACAAGGCTGAGCGCCTTAGTCCTGACATAAACGATTTTTAATTCCTTCTCTGGACGCTTGCCGAGCTCTGAGCCCGGGCCACGAGCTCGGCTTCTGCCCAATCCCAGAGAAGCGCGAGCAGCCTCCTGCCCTTCGGCTGTTGCTATTTCACCCCAAAAAAAATTACGCACGGCGGCAGTTTATGGCATAGAGTTGTCCCTCAAGATTCGACCGCGAAGCGTAGGTGTCATGAAGCGCATTGCACCTTCGCCCCATGGCCATGGCTCCTGTTGGCCCTATAAGCGCGGCAAAGAGAATGCATTGGGATGTTGGAGGGGTCATGAAAGGCACGAACGAGCAGTCGCTGCGTTTCCAGGTCGAGAAGTGGCTCGCGCCTGGTCCCACGGCAGCGGTCCGCGTAGTCGAATTCAGTCGCACCATCTCAGGCCGACGACGCTACGTTTGCGTCGAGAGCGCGCAACCGGCCGGGTTGCGCGCGTTGTTCTTCTTTCGGCACGATGACGGATGCAGGCGCGTGTTTCCGCCTCCAGTCCCGAGGATGATTGCCGGCTGTCTTGCCTTGTGAGCGGCTCATTACCGATTGACACAAGCAGAGACCAGGCAGCAACCACCCAACTAGGACTTGCGCTATGAAGAACATGCTCGCTGGTGCCGGCATTTCGCTCTGCGATGCCGGCCGGGAAGCCGTGCCCGCCAATGACAGTGACACGCATTGCGAGGCAATCGAAAAGACGGATACCGTCTCGACCATGAATGCCGCCATGGCCGTTGCGCCCTCACTATTTGCCACGTACCAAAATTGTTGCCGCGCTATGAGTCAGGATTTAACCCTGACACAGCTCGAACAACGAGTGGTCTTTCTTGTACTTGCGGTTGCCAGTGGCTGCAACTACGACGAGGTGGCCTCTGGTGACGGCACCTGCACCGCCAATGAGACATTCAGAAAGATTGTGGCGGCAATCCGTCACGGAAAGCCTCTCGCTGATGCCCGGCTTCGGGCTCTAGTCGGTTTTACACGTGCCATGTTCATACATCGCGGTCGCCCCAGCGAGAATGAGGTCAAGACCTTTTTGCATGCTGGCTATCGTGAAGAAAACATCCTAGACATCATTCTGGCAATCGCGGCAAATACGCTGGACAGTTATACGTGCCACGTATTCAATGCGAAGGCAAGTGGGTTCACGTTGCGTGTCGGCTAGCAACGTCGCTATGGCAGTATCCAGCCCCCGATTCAATTGGTCAGCCTTCCGATGCCGGATTCTGGACTAGGGGTGACGGAGCTCAGCATCCACTGGATAGTGAGGTGTTCATGAGCTCCACCGGTCCCCTTCCCCGCGCAATTTGGCGGCAGGTTATTGCCATAGGCGCCCTCATATGCTGTGCTGTCGTGCATGGCGATGCCGGCTGCAACAGCGGAACAGAAGTTCTCATCTAGCTACCTGGAATCGGCCTCGACCCGCTATGAGAGCGGTCAGACCACCCACGCGCCTCCCACCACGACGCAGGCATCGACGTCTAGTTCAGCGACCCAGACTTCCTTTGTTGCCAAGCATCCAACCCCAATTCCCCGAACATGAAGAAGGACGGCAAGTAACCAGGAAAATCTAAGCAATGGCGACTGTTATGAAAAAGACAATCCGGAATATTGCGCTTCTCGCCTTGATGACCGTGCAGTACCACGCGTGCCTGGGGCAGCCTGACAAGGCCAAGCCCCGACCTCCATTAAGCGAGCAGCAACGCGCCACACAAGCCTCAGCACCAGTGGACGACTTTGGTAAAAGAAAAGGCAAGCCGGCGGAGGCTCAACTGGAAGACAGCAGTGCTTCCAGCACAAAAGGCGGGGGGAATTGCTCCGCAACTGGAAGGAGGCAAGCGGTATCTGTCGCCAGAACAAAAATAGGCAGGGCCGTTTTGGCGTGACACAGATGCCTGAATTTCCCAAGACGCTCTCAAGCAGAGTCAATGTTTCGTATCAGGTCCTTGCTATCAATCTGTGCGTTCCCGACTGCGACGCCTACCTCCCACCACTGGAAGGCTTCGATGGGAAGGCAGTGGTGCATCAATACTGACGCTCCCCGGGGAGTTAGCTCCGGGTCCATCCATGCTAAGGCATCGACGGCCGAGAGCACGACTGGACGGCTGTCATGGTCGTCGGTGATGCCTCCTTTGGCATCATCGGTAATGATGACAAAGCCCGCGCCATCAAGTTGAATCGTGGCGCAGGGCTCCCAATATGCCAGGGCCGCGAAAAAACATGGTCCATCCTTGCGACTTATATATTGTGGCCGCTTGATGCCTTGTATCTTTGGCCATTCGTACCAGCCTTCCACCGGGACAATAACCCGCCTCCGCCTGCGCCACAATGGTTTGAAATAGTCACTTGTGGCTAACCGGTCGACCCGAGCGTTGACAACGAAATGCGTAGGATAGGGCCTACATGGCTTACAACCCCAATGCACGCATTCGGCGCATATGGCGCTCTCATCACGTAGCTTGTGTAGCACAATGGGACTGTCGCCGGGGGCGATGTTATAGCTTTGCCTAGTTTCCGAGTGGACACATTGCGCACCCAGTTCGGCTTCCCATACCTCAAGCGGGCTAAATTGTGCGAAGCGTCCACACATGATTCTCTCATCTTATTTACGACCAGAGTATCTCCATAGACACATCTCATGGTACCGACTTATGTGAGCCAGCAGACATAGAAATCCCGAATTCGTCTTCGCAGGCAACCTGGTGCAACGCATTGTTTAGGCAGTGCCTCGCAGGCCCTATGAGCGTCATTAACGCTCTCGAGATGGCGCATGTTATGCGCTGCTTCTAAGCGTGCTTGCCGTTGCGGTACATGCGGTTCTCCTGGGCCTTTTCGTGGCTGGTCCCTCTGAGCTCCTGCGGTCCTCTGCTCGCTGCAATCCTTTGTCTCGGTCGCCAGCAAACGAGCCGATGGAATTCACCGCTGCTTCATTGCTTGCATGGCCGGCCCGCGGCCCGCGAAATTTCCGCCCCTGCCGCTCCCAAATTCCCCCGTCACCACCACCCCACACTTGCAAGAATGGCCCGGCAAACTTGTATTTGTGCCTCAAGCGACACATTCAAAGCCTCGCGAAATGCTCGAAGCAAGTGTGCGCGGATTCTAACGGCGTATCTGGGACCGTCTAGCGACAATCAGAGGGGCAATCCCCTTGGGTCACGGTTGCCGTTTGTTTAACTTTCTACTATTCTGGAAATATGGAATCAACTAACGCCGTTCTCGCGCTCGCGGCGCTTGCCTCTGCGTCCAGGCTGGGGGTCTACCGTCTTCTGGTACAGGCGGGGCCAGTCGGCATGTCTGCCGGCCACATCGCTGAGGCAAGCGCTATCCCAGCATCAACACTTTCTTTTCATCTAAAGGAGCTGGGTCATGCTGGTCTGGTCACTTCGCGACAGGAGGGCCGATTCGTCATCTACTCGGCCAACTACGCCACCATGAATGAGCTCATCAGATTTCTCACCGAGAACTGCTGTCAAGGGGAACCCTGCGCTGTGGTGTCGGCGAGCGATTGCACTACCTGCGGAGAGAAATAATGAAACGACTACATGTTCATGTGTCCGTCGACAACCTGGCTGAAAGCATTCATTTCTACTCGGCGCTTTTCGCCAGCGAGCCGACTGTCACCAAGGATGACTACGCAAAATGGATGCTCGATGACCCGCGCGTCAACTTTGCGATTTCGAAGCGTGGCCGCAAGGCTGGCTTGGACCATCTCGGCGTCCAGGTCGAGTCCGAAGAGGAACTCAACGAAATGCATACGCGACTTGCCAGCGCGGAGCTTCCGATGGAAGCGCAAATTGGCACCAACTGCTGCTATGCCAAGTCGGACAAGTATTGGACGATAGACCCTCAAGGCATCGCATGGGAGTCGTATCACACGCTGGATTCCATCCCCACATTTGGCGAATCGCGCGCCGAGGAAAGCGCGTCGGCGTGCTGCGCTCTGTCGCCAGCCACAATCACCCTCCGAAGCCGAAGCAAATGAGCAAAGCCACGTACAACGTCCTCTTCCTCTGCACTGGCAACACGTCTCGCAGTATCATGGCCGAGGCCCTCTTGGCGACGATGGGACAAGGGCGCTTCAAGACCTTCAGTGCGGGCAGTCAGCCATCAGGCAAAGTGAATCCGTTTGCCGTCGAGCAGGTCAGGAAGACAGGCTATGACTTGTCGAATCTGCGCAGCAAGTCATGGGATGAGTTCGCCAAGGCTGATGCCCCGCACATGGATTTCATCATCACGGTTTGCGACCAGGCGGCCGGCGAAGTTTGCCCGTTCTGGCCGGGACATCCCTCCTCCGCGCACTGGGGATTCTATGACCCGGCCGCTGTGGAAGGTCCGGACGAAACGAAGCGTAGCGCGTTCGAGCAAGTCTTCGAGCAAATTAGACACCGCGTCGAAGCGTTCCTCCAGGTACCACTTGAGAAGCTCGATGAGACCGCCATTCGCGCTGAGCTGCAGAAGATTGGGGACATCGATGTCACGGGCGTCGGGAAAGCAAAACCATGAGACTGCGTCACGCCGTGGTAGCGGAATTCTTGGGCTCCGCGCTGCTCCTCGCAACGGTTGTGGGCTCTGGCATCATGGGCGAGAAGCTTGCCGGCGGCAATGTCGGCGTCGCCCTGCTCGCCAATACGCTCGCGACCGGCGCAGGCCTTGTGGCACTCATCGCCACCTTTATTCATATCTCGGGCGCACACTTCAATCCCCTCGTGACCCTTGCTGAGGTTTGCCTGGGCAAGCTCCGCTGGAAGCACGCTGGAGCATATGTTCTGGCGCAAGGCCTCGGGGCGATTGCGGGCGTGGTGGCCGCTCATGGGATGTTTGACCTGCCGTTGATAGAAGTGTCGGCGCACGTGCGCGCCGGCCCATCGCAATGGTGGAGCGAGGTGGTGGCGTCGTTCGGCTTGCTCACGGTCATCCTGAACGTGGCGAAGCGGCGGATGGAGTTTGTCCCAGTTGCGGTTGGCGGCTATATCACGGCAGCCTACTGGTTCACGGCCTCGACTTCGTTCGCGAACCCCACGGTCACTATCGCTCGCTCGTTCACCGGCACGTTCGCAGGAATCCGACCGGTCGATGCTCCGGGTTTCATCGTTAGTGAACTGGTCGGAGGCGCCCTGGCCATTCTCCTGTTCCTTTGGTTCGAGCGAGTGCATAGCCGCGCCGCGAAGCATGACTGAAGCTGTCAACGAACAGGTGCGCGATGAATGCCGTTATAGGGTGGGCAAACGCTCGAAACTGTCAAATCGCGCAAACGGTGGCACCAGTTCGGTAACTTCAAGCTCTTCCACGAGCGCTGCCGACATGCCTTCGCTCAACCACGTGCACATGTCGGCAAGCTGCTCGGGCGACCCCCTGCAACATCGTCTCCACGGATTCGTCCATACGGTTACGGACCCACCCTGTCACCCCAAGCTCCCGGGCACGATGCACGCACGCCTCGCGATAGCCGATACCCTGGACACGACCACGGATACGTACCAGGCGCGTCTCAAGCAGGCCGTCGCTTCCATCTGCTTGCATGAGAATTCTCCTGCGCTGAGCAGCAACCGCTTAGCAACTCAGTGGAGCGGGTCGGCCGCGATTGCATGTTTGCGCATCTTCTCCCAGAGGCTCTTCCTGGAAATACCTAGAGCACGGGCTGTCTCGGAAATATGACCCTGGTGCTGCAGCAGTGCAGTACGAATGAACGCACTTTCACATGCTGCCATGTAGTCATCGAGTGGCGTGTCCACATCCACTACCGCTGTTGCATGGCTGCCGTCCTCTTCGAATATGTCCGACGAAAAGAGCATGTTCTGCGGGCAGACGATGCATGCACGTTCGAGGCGGTTCTGCAACTCTCGAACATTCCCGGGCCAACCATATGTCGCAAGCCGAGCCTCTGCCGACGGGTGAAATAGCTTCGTCGGCTCACCGAGCCAGATGGCGATTTCGCGCACAAAGCGATGGGCAAGCCAGAGCACATCGTCCGGGCGGTCACGTAGCGCCGGCACGCGTAACTGCAAGATGTTGATTCGGTAAAACAGGTCTTCGCGAAACTTCCCGAAGCTGACTAACTCCGCGAGGTCTCGATTGGTCGCGCAGATGAGGCGGAAGTTGGTCTCGACCTCCTTCTCTCCGCCGACTCTCGTGATTCGCGGTTCTTGCAACGCACGCAGCAGCTTCACCTGCATCGAAAGAGGCAAGTCACCAATCTCATCGAGGAAGAGCGTCCCCCCTTGAGCCTGTTCGAAATAGCCCTTCTTTTGGCGCTCCGCGCCAGTGAAGGCACCTCGCTCATGGCCAAAGAATTCGGACTCCAGAAGCGTCTCTGGCACGGCGCCACAATTGACGGCAACAAAGGGGGTCGCATCGCCGGGTGCATGTCGATGAATGAATCGTGCCAGCACTTCTTTGCCGACACCGGACTCTCCAGTAATCAGAATCGATTTCGCGCGGCCGGCAACACGCGGCACCATGTTTGCAAGGCGCCGCATCGCTTCGGAAACGCCAAGCTCGCTCTGCGCCGGCATGGCCTGGTCTGGTATCGCCGTTCCTGTCAACAGCCGGACCTTCTCGACCAGAGCGCCAATGTCGAATGGCTTCGTGATGTAGTCAGCTGCGCCGTTCTTCAGCAAGGCAACCGCCGTTTCGACGGAAGCGTAGGCGGTAATAAAGACAAACGGCGGACGAGACGTACATGCGGCCAGAGAGCGTGCAAACAGGTTCTCCCCCGAGATGTCAGGTAGACGAATATCACTGATGACGGCCTGGTAGGGGCGAGTCTGCAAGGCGTCCAAGGCCGATTCGCCATTGGTGTGCCAGTCCACATCGAACCCCTCCAGGCGGAACCTGTCCGCCAAAGATTCCCCCATGATGGGGTCATCCTCAACGACGCAGATTAGCGTAGTCGACATAATGAACTCCTGCTCTACGGAGAGGTAATCGGCAGCACCACTACAAAGAACGTCCGGCCCGGCTCACTCTCAACGGCAATGGTACCGCCGAGCTGGGTGGCAATTTGGTAGCTGACCCAAAGACCCAGCCCGTAGGAACGACGCTCTTCACCTTCCCATGTTGAACTGAACGGCTCAAACAAATGTTCCATTGCAACGCCCGCAATGTATTGTCCGGTGTTCGATACCCTTATCTGGAGCTCCGCCGAATGCTCCGCAACGCTCACGTCGACCCGACCACCGTGCTCTACAGCTTTCGCGGCATTCAGCAGCAGATTGAGAACCAGTTGCCGAACTAAATGGGCAGGGAGCGCGACGGCCGCTGCTTGATGTACCTCCCAGTTGAACACTGCTTGCTTCGCATGTATCTGTGGCGCTATCAATAGTCTCAGGTCTTGCCAGTCGGACGGACTCATTGCAGGGGAGTCGAGCCGAGCCTCCACCAACAGCGCGGCAACGGTTGAGCGAATTTGACCTAACCCTCGCTCGAGGAGCCCCAGGGTTCTCTTGGTTTGGGCGTCGGGCGTGCCGTGGGTGTTGAGCGTGTCGATGGCGTTGAGCATGCCACCCAGCGGATTATTGATTTCATGGGCAATACCTGCCGCGACCCTCCCTACCGCCGCCAGCCTTTCGGAAACAACGACCTCCCGCTCTAACGCTTGCTTCTCAGCCAATTCCCCAAGCATGGCCTGGAACTGGTGACCTAACTGACCTATCTCATCTTTGCCTCGCACGGTCATCTCCGCACCAACCTTTTCCGCCGGCTCTTTGCCAATCCGTGCCATTGCCGAAGCGAGCCGAAGAAGAGGTTTCGCCATCCGGTCACCCCACAGCCAACCCAACGGTATGAGCAGCAACAACGCCGGGACAGTAGCCACCCCTAGTTTGACTAGCGTCGAGCGAATGCGGCCATAGAGGGTATTGGCGTCGTAGACCAACACAACGTATCCCAGGCGCCCTCCGTCATCCGAATTCACCGGCATACCCGCTGTCACGTCTTGGGTTGCCAGGAGCCCCGGAAAGTTGAAGTAGAAGCGGTCACCGGCGGCACGCAAGTGTGAAAGAACGTCGCCGTATTCAGCAGGTAGTTGGGCGACGTCTGCCTGAATGGGTGCCTTGCGCGGAGAAGTCGATGCATAGACGCGCCCTTGAGCATCGAAGAGGGCGATTTCCTTGAGCGGGTTCGTCGAGTCCTTGACTGCAACCGGCGTGCGGATGACTTCGAAGGCTCGCCATACGTCGTCCTTGACCATTGGGTCACGTACCGACAGCGTAAGCACACGACACAGGTTCTGGGCCCCATTCTCAAGGTCCTTTCTTGCATCTGATAGTGCGAGGCTGACGAGAGCGGCGGTCACGAGAAGTTCGGTAAGCAGGATGACCGCGCTCAACGCCAGTGGAATCTTGTAGCGGTAACTGAGATTGGAAAACATCTGTGGGCGCCTACCTTGGCCCCGCGTCCAATATCCGGACGAGCCCGCGAATGCTGTCGAACACGCTGTCGGCGCCCTCCACAAAGCCGTCGAGGTTCAATTGCTGAAGGATTTCGCGCCCTTCCGGTCGTTCCTTCATGCCGACGAGCGCCCCCTGAATGCGACGGAACGTCTCTTCATCGAGATTTGTGCGGGCAACAATCGGCGGGAAGCCGTACTGCGGCGAGCGCCACGCTACCTTCACGTCTCGAGTACGGTCCGGGTATCGCCTTTCGATGGTGTCATAGACGTAGCCATCTATCTCGCCGGCATCCGCAAGTCCAGAACTCACCGCATCGACGACCTTCCGGTGCGCGTACGTAAAGAAGGACTTCCTGAAGAAGGCGCCTGGCCGCAGGCCCGCCCGAATCAACTCGGTGGTAGGTACCAGGAAGCCTGAGTTCGACTGCGGGTCACTGAACGCAAACACCCGGTTCCGGAGCTGCGAGATGTGCGTGGTTTGGGTGTCGCCCTTGGGAACAATCAGATAGGAGCGATAAAGCGGCTGCCCCTGGTAGTCTGGTATCGCCATCAATCGCATGGTCTGCATGTGGGTGACATACGGATAGCCGCAGACCCATGCGACATCGAGGCGATTCGTAGCCAACAGCTCGTGGATTTCACGGTAGTTATTGCGCTGCACAAACCTCAGGTTGGAACCGCAAACGCCTCCGAGCTCGTTGGCCCATCGTGCCAGCAGGCTGATTTCGTTATCCAGGAAGACGGCCGTGGTGCCGAACGCAATCGATGGGCGTTCCTCGCCCGAGGCGAACCCAAAGGCTGAGACGAGCGGCAAGCTCAGTACGGAGCGGAGAAGTCGCCGTCGACCGATGTTAAGAATTGGTGACATGACGGCTCATTCCCCCTCTCGAACCGTTACCGGACGGTAACGGCGCTCAGCGCCTCCGCATCCATATTTCCTTGCGCATAAGCCAGCTGGCCGCCATCGAGCCGGGTGGCACACGTCTTGCCACGAAATCGATGCTAGCGACTAGGCAAGCAAGATTCAAGCAAGGAGGGAACATGCCCGAACTCAAAATCGACCGCCGGACGTTCCTGAAGTTGGGAGGCACCTCCGTTGCCGCCTCCGCTGCGTGTGCATTTGTGCCGACCGCAGCGGAAGCCGCCACACCGGTCGACACAAGCAAGACCAAGCTCCCGTATCCGAGAAAGAATCTGGCTCAACTCGGACGGATGACGCTCAACACCCCAGTCTCCTTCACCTATCCGGACGCCGCGTCGCCCTGCATTGCTGTCAAGCTCGGCAATCGCGTCCCAGGTGGTGTCGGCCCGGAAGGTGACATCGTCGCTTACAGCGCGATGTGCACGCACATGGGTTGTCCTGTGGCATATGAACCTGCCACCAAGACATTCAAGTGCCCTTGCCACTTCAGCATCTTTGATGCGGAAAAGGCCGGACAAATGGTTGTCGGCCAGGCCACTGAAAACCTGCCCCGGGTGAGACTGCTTTATGACGACAAGACCGGGACGGTATCGGCTGTCGGCGTGGAGGGCCTGATATACGGCCGCCAGGCCAACATCCTTTAACCTCGAGGAGCTGAAAATGGCTACCGAGAAGGACCGCATCGTGCTACCGCCGGTCACGGCCAAGCGGACAAACATGACCTGCCACTTCTGCATCGTCGGGTGCGGGTATCACGTGTACAAGTGGCCAGAGGACCAGGAAGGCGGTCGGGCACCGAACCAGAATGCGCTCAGCCTTGATTTCCGCAAGCAGCTGCCGCCGCTATCGATTGTCATGACGCCGGCCATGGAGAATGTCGTCACCGACCGCGACGGCTCGCGCCACACCATCATGATTGTCCCGGATAAGAGCTGCGTCGTGAACAGCGGACTTAGCTCGACACGGGGCGGCAAGATGGCGACGTACATGTACGCCCCGGACGGGCTAACAAAGGACCGACTCAAGAATCCGCGTGTCTATCTGAGCGACCAATGGGTTGATACGACGTGGGACCAAGCGCTGGCTCTGTACGCCGGCCTGATGAAGAAGGTGCTCGACAAGGATGGTCCGAACGGCATTGTCTTTTCCGCCTTTGACCATGGTGGTGCGGGCGGTGGATTTGAGAACACGTGGGGCACTGGCAAGCTGATGTTCACCGCACTGCAGACCCCGATGGTTCGCATTCACAACAGGCCTGCGTACAACTCAGAATGTCACGCTACCCGTGAGATGGGGATTGGGGAGTTGAACAATTCATATGAGGACGCCGAACTCGCCGATGTCATCTGGTGCATTGGCGCCAACTCATACGAAACGCAGACGAACTACTTCCTCAACCACTGGGTACCAAGTCTCAATGGCACGACTGCTGACAAGAAGAAGAAGTTCTTCCCGGGGGAATCGCCTCAGAAGACCAAAATCGTTTTTGTCGACCCGAGACGGACCCCTACCATAGCGGTTGCCGAAAAGGTCGCCGGGAAGGACAACGTGCTGCACCTGGACATTCAGCCGGGGACGGACATCGCGTTGTTCAATGGTTTGTTCACCTACGTCGTCCAGCAGGGCTGGATTGACCGGGACTTTATTGCCGCGCACACGAGTGGCTTCGATGCGGCGGTGCAGGCCAACAAGTTGTCTCTGGAGGACTGCAGCAAAATCACCGGCGTACCCGTTGAGAAGATTCGAACGGCAGCAGAATGGTCGTACAAGCCGAAGGCATCAGGCCAAATGCCGAGGACAATGCACGCCTATGAGAAGGGCATCATCTGGGGCAACGACAATTATCTGATTCAGTCCTCCCTTGTGGACCTTGCTCTCGCGACACACAATGTCGGACGGCGAGGTACCGGTTGCGTTCGTATGGGCGGTCACCAGGAAGGCTACACCCGGCCTCCATACCCCGGCGACAAGAAGATATACATCGACCAGGAGCTCATCCATGGCAAGGCCCGGATGATGACGTGGTGGGCTTGCAATAACTTCCAGACCAGCAACAACGCTCAGCAGTTGCGCGAAGTGGTCCTGCGAAGGTCGCAGATGGTCAAGGATGCGATGCAGCGCGCCCGTGGCGCGACCACCGAGCAGATGGTCGACGTTATCTATGATGCGACTGGCAAAGGTGGGCTGTTTGTCGCAAGCATCAACCTCTACCCGACCAAGCTCGAAGAGGCTGCACATCTGATGCTGCCTGCGGCGCATCCTGGCGAAATGAATCTGACTTCCATGAATGGCGAACGGCGTATGCGGCTCTCAGAAAGGTTCATGGACCCGCCGGGAACTGCGCTTCCCGACTGCATCATTGCGGCTCGCATCGCCAATACCCTGCGAGATATGTACCGCAAAGATGGCAATGCGAAGATGGCCGCCCGGTTTGAAGGCTTTGACTGGAAGACTGAGGAGGATGCATTCAACGATGGATTCCGCAAAGCCGGACAGCCAGGAGCCGGAAAGATTGACAGCCAGGGCGGAGATACTGGCAACCTGGTGACCTATGAACGGTTGCGCGTCATGGCCAACAACGGGGTGCAGTTGCCGGCGAAGGCGTGGGAAGGCGGAAAGCTTGTCGGCACAGAAATGATGTATATGGACGGCAAGTTCGATACACCCGACGGCAAGGCACAGTTCAAGCAGTCGCCGTGGCCAGGGCTACCGAAGGTCATAGCCGACCTGAAAGCGAAGTACCGGTTCTGGATTAACAACGGTCGGACAAACGAAGTCTGGCAAACGGTCTATCACGACCAGTACAACGACTTCGTCCGCACGCGAGACCCGATGGCCTATATCGAGATGAACCCTGAAGATGCACAGCAGCTTGGGATTGCTGCGGGAGACATTGTCGAGGTCTTCAATGACTTCGGGTCCACCTATGCAATGGCTTACCCGACTGCCGAAATAAAGCATGACCAGACGTTCATGGTGTTTGGCCACGTCAACGGCATCCAGGATAACGTCACGACTACCTGGACGGACCGCAACATCGTTCCTTACTACAAAGGCACGTGGGCGAATGTTCGTCGCGTGGGGTCGATGGAGGACTACAAGCAAACCGTGAGCTTCAAGAGCCGCCGCTTCACATAGGCGGCAAGGGCCGGCGAGTTGCCGGCCCCTTCCCGTCGGTGTCTGTTGCCGAACACAAGCTGGTTAGGTGGCACATGAAAGCATTCACCCTGGGGCGCGTGATTCCTCTGGTGGATGTCACTGCCGTCCCTCCTGCGGAGAACTACTTCCGCCCCTCAGACGTCACAGCCGTCGTATCGCCGGTTCATGACACGCGGCGTCGGCCGCTGCGAGACCTGCGCATCTCGGTGACGGACCGCTGTAATTTCCGCTGTGTGTACTGCATGCCAAAGGAGGTATTCGGCAAGGACTACCCGTTCCTGCCCCGAGCTGAGTTGCTCACCTTCGAGGAAATCGAGCGTATTGCACGTCTGTTCGTCGGCCTCGGCGTCGAAAAAATACGTCTGACAGGCGGGGAGCCATTGCTGCGAAAGGACCTTGAATACCTGGTCGAGATGTTGGCGAAACTGAGAACGCCTGGCGGCGGCGGCATCGACCTATCCCTGACGACGAACGGTTCACTACTTAGCCGCAAGGCGGAGTCGCTTCGAGGCGCGGGCCTGAAGCGCGTCACGGTCAGTCTCGATTCAGTCGACGAGGCCGTGTTTCAGCAGATGAACGGCGTTGGCTTTTCCGCTGCGAACGTTCTCGAGGGGATTAGCTCAGCGCTGCGCATCGGCTTCGCGCCGGTCAAGGTCAATATGGTTGTCAAGCGTGGCGTGAATGACACGCAGATTCTCCCCATGGCGAGACATTTCCGGGGAACCGGCGTCGAAGTTCGGTTCATTGAATTCATGGACGTCGGCATGAGTAACGGCTGGAACCTGGAGTCGGTTGTCCCTTCGTCCGAGGTTATACGAACCATCGAGTCAGCCTACCCACTCGTCCCGGCTGGGCGCGACAGGATGTCGGACACATCAGTTCGATACCGCTATGCGGATGGGCAGGGAGAAATCGGCGTAATCTCGAGCGTCTCACGCCCATTCTGTGGCAATTGCACGCGACTGCGGCTGTCCGCAAACGGCCAGCTCTTCACTTGCCTGTTTGCCTCTCATGGCCTGGACATCCGCGCGCCTTTGCGAGGAGGGGAATCTGATGACGCGTTGCGTCGACGAGTCGCCGACCTTTGGACGCGTCGAACTGACCGCTATTCGGAGCAGCGCACTGCAAACACCATCTCGCCCAGCCAGCCCAAAGTCGAGATGTCGTTCATCGGGGGGTGACCGGCGACCGATATGGGAAGACGAAGCGCCAAGGCAGCATAGTCGATACTCGAAGCGCCAATCATTGCTGTCGCGGGCGTGCATCACCGTGAACGGCTCTGACACACAAACCAGGCTATGTGTCGCTCGTGAACTGAGTGACGGGTGCAATGACTGCCCCCTACACGGAGGACAGCGCCCCTTAGAGGGCATCCTTCCGAAGTAGGGCCAGAAACTCAGACAGGTGCTTGTTCACGGCGACCTCTGCATCTCGTTCCGTCGCACGATAGACCTCCAATACCCGCTTCCCCGTCTCCGTAAGCTGCGCCCCGCCTCTTGCTGAGCCACCTCGCTGCTTCTGCACAAGTGGCTCAATGAAGTCTTGGTTCATCGCGTCGACCAAAGTCCACACGGTCTGATAACTCATTCCCAGTTGGCGACTTGTTTCGGCCAGTGAGCCTGTCGCCTCAATGCTCTCGAGCACGTCGGCTTTGCCCGGCCCCATTGCCACCCCGTGCTTAACCGAGACGCGAAACCTCGTGGTCTTCTCGTGGGTGTCGGTGACTAAAGTTGCTTTCATAGATTGCCATTGTGCAGGATGCCGCTACACTTCCCGATATCTAACAGACTAGATATCGAAGGTCCAAATGCCGAACCCGAAAACCGGCGCAACAAAATCAAACTCCGACGAGCGAGCATGGGCCCAACTGTCTCCTGAAGAGAGAACGCTCGCTACCGCAACTCCCAGTCTTCTAGCGGCACTCACGGCGGGTGCAGCAGTCGGTACTTTGGGCGGACTGGTCGGACTCGGCGGCGCGGAGTTCAGGCTTCCACTACTCATTGGCCTGTTCGGATTCGCCGCACTGCACGCTGTCATTCTCAACAAAGCGATGAGCCTCGTAGTCGTCGCGAGTGCGCTGGCATTTAGGAGTACGACGGTGCCGCTGCACGACGTGGCAATGCAATGGCCCATCCTCATCAATCTTCTCTGTGGAAGTCTTGTCGGGGCCTGGCTCGGGGCGGAATGGGCCACAAGGATGCACAGCAGGGTGCTATATCGAACCCTGGCGATATTGCTGGTATTCATCGCCTTTGTGCTCCTGCTGGGCCATCGAACCGGCAACTCAGCTCCGTTGTTCACTGGGCCTGCGCATGGGTAACAGGCGTCGCAGCCGGCTTTGGCATTGGGGTGGTTGCTTCTATTATGGGCGTGGCAGGCGGCGAACTCCTTATCCCGACCCTGATACTACTGTTCGGTGTTGATATCAAGCTTGCCGGGAGTCTTTCACTTGCGGTCAGCTTGCCGACGATGATTGTGGGGTTCGCTCGATACAGCCGTCATCAAGCGTTCGAAGTCCTACGTAGCCACTGGCATTTTGTCGTCGCAATGGCTGTCGGCTCTATTATTGGAGCCGGTGCCGGTGGACACCTGCTGGGGCTGATACATGGACAGGTGCTATTACCAGTACTAGCAATCATCCTGATTGTTTCGTCTTATAAGGTCTGGCGTCACCAATAGGACCAAATCCCAGCAAGACGCTGGGACGGCTCGCCGCTCGGGCTGGCCACCTGCGCTCACACTGACCTCGAACGAAGAGAATCCCGGCGAGGCGCGTCCCGGTCGTCGTAGATTACGTTGCACCAATCTGCGAAACGCAAGCGCGGCTCGCGCGAATAGTCTACTCCAGGAGCTCAACGTGGGTCCCGATGGGCCCGCGCCGCCAAAAAGCCAGCTCACAGGTTCCCCATGAACTCCATGCTGACATCCTTGGCGTCACCGATGCCATTCTGGTCAGCCCACTTTTCCCAAATAAGCCTAGCCTCACCATCGAAGCACGGTGAGCCCGACAGCAAATACCGCGCCCGCTTGAGGTTACGCCGACCCCGGTCTCACTGTCGAAGGATTGGATTGCGCTACTCACGCGATTCTCCTTGTTCTCGACGCAGTACCCCACCAAATGTCGTTGGCCCGACCTTGTTTCGCGGACTCGCCAGCGCTCAAGTGTGACGAGAGGCTGTATATCGACAGGTGCAATCGTGCTCACAGGCATGACGTATTCAACTATTGAAATCGCAGACTCCCGCAGCTTAAGTCAGCCTACTCTCTTTGGCAAAAAGCGCGTGCGGCTGTTTTCAGAGCGGACCACGCCGGGCTACGGCCCAATGCTTCATAGCCCAGTGTCAGCGGAGCAGGAACACCCTAATGAACTGGAAATTGTAGAGTGGCCCATTCAAGAGAGACGCGACCGCAGGCTGACGTTTTGTCGTTGTGAGCAGTGATTGCCAGTTCGTGTCAAACAGACCACGCCGCAGCATCTTCGGGCACACTTGATGACCCCAGCCACTCGAATGGCGCTAGTCGCTCTGCCACCGCTTCGCCGCTGTCAAACACACCGGGCAAGATACCCGAGTGTACTCGTCCAACTCTTGTGCGGACCGATGCTCACCGCCGGTTTGGCGCAAACGCTTGCACAGCAAATCGCCCGCCGCACGTATCAGCCGCCCGTCGCGAACGGCCCGCTTTAACAGAATGTGAACATCGCAGTCCGGCTCGTCGTGGGTAGGCGCTCTCGGGGCAGTAACGATGCCAGGCACCCACCGAACTGGAATCGCTAGGCTCGCGTTGAATGTAAGCGCTTGAGTACGAAGACGCCCCTCATTTTTTTGAAGCGCGACTCGGGCTGCCTCCTCCCTCTCTGTCTTCGCTGCTCGAGCACCATCGACATCCTCTGCACTGGCAGCGACAAACACCCCATTGGAAAGCTGCCAAACTTCGAGCAATGTGCCGGGGGCAACTGTGACTGCTTCGGTTCGGCTTGACTGCCGCAATGCGACTATCTCCAGCCGCTCTCCATCCAGCGTTACCTGATTGTTTTCGACAACCACACGCCCCCTATGTTCGGCGGTTAGCCATCGAGGGTCGACCGTTGAGACCAACCGCAAGTGGTAGATATCCATAAGACTATCCCCGCTGACGCGATGACTGCGTCGCCGTCATGAACACGGCGCTCCACCGGAGCACCGAGCACGAACACCACGGCGTGATTTCGACCTGACTGCCCTCAATCATCCCCGTGGTGCCCATGGTGTCCATAGTGTCTGTGGCCCCAGCCCCCATACGGACCATAGTATCCGCCGTAGTACCCGCCATCGTAGGGCACGACGACACAACCGCCGAGCAGTGCAGATACGGCGATAAGCAATGCGAGAAACGGCTTCATTGCACTTCCCCAAACGTGACAAATGCGGAAGCCAGGCTGCCTTTCAGCTAACCTGCGCTCTCCGCAAAGCTCGGGCACTCAAAGTTCGTTTCCATGGCCTTCGCCCTGGCAACGGACCTCCTGGTCGCTCGATGCGAGCGGCTTACTGCTTCTTCGTCTTGTCTACATTTGCACTGGCTGCGGCCTTCGCGGCTTCGGGCTGGGCATCGGGCTTCGCCACATCTGCCTTGGCCTTATCGGAATCATTCTTTGCTTCAACCTTCGCCTTACCAGCCTCGGTGTTGGCGGCACCCATCTTGCTCGCCTTGTGGTGGGTACCCTTGGCAGCGGACTTGTTGGCATCAGCTTTTACATCAGCCTTTTCCTTGCCGGCGCTGGCTTGCGCTTTTGCTTCATCGCCCTGCGTGTTGACACCCTTCGTGTCCTTGTCGGCCTTCGCCGGGGTGGCACTCTTTTCCTTGACGACCTTCACCTGGTCTTTCGTCGCCCCTGCATGCGGCTGAGTCGCAGAAGCTGGCACACCAGTCTGCGCGAAAACGGTACCGACGAGAGCGGCAGAGGCGACAGCAGCAAACAGCTTCTTCATGACGTGAACTCCTGAGGAATTTTTCGCAGCCCGGCAATGCGCCGTGCTTACCGGAAAGCACGCGCTGTTCCGAGTCGAGTTGACCTCAAACTCGTGACAATCCGTAAGTTCTGAAACAGGCAGGCTGAAGTCGTGAGCCTGGACGGATGCGCCTCCACCCGCAGCACCGGACTTCTTCCTTTCGGAAGTACCCCGACCTCGGTCCACACAAAAGATGCTTGTTTGTGTTGCAGCCCCCAAGATCCGTCTGGAAACTCAGCGCCTCGACCTCGCGTTACAGAAAGTCACCGCTGTGCAAATCTGCTAATACCCTGTCGAACCATGTTGACCTAGAGTCTCAGCAAGCGAACAAGGAGAAAATCATGCGAAAGGTCGCAGCGCTCTTGCTTCTGGTCGGCGTGACCGCTCTTGGCTCCAACATGGCTGAGGCGCGGGTGGACGTGGGTATCGGTATTGGCATCCCTGCGCCGGTGGTTGTCGCCCCACCGCCTGTCTACTACGAACCTGCCCCCGTGGTCGTCCAGCAGCAGCCGGTGGTAGCGGCTCCGGCTTACTACTACGACGACTGGCAAGCGCGCGCCTGGAGGGAGCGCCAATGGCGGCGCGAGCAGCGATGGAGGGAGCACGAATGGCGGGAGCGCCAGCGCGAATGGCGGCGCTGGCATGACGGCTACGATGACTAGAATGCGCGAGAGCGTTAGGCTGGTTGGTAACAGCCGGAACGGGGAGATGTCCGCCGTGAATCATTCGCAACAGGTAACACTATGAGGCCGCGTCGTGCGACCGAGGCGGACCTGCCCGATGTGGAAGCATTGCTTCGGTTATGTTCACTGCCCGTCGGCGGGATACGTGGCAACGCAGTGGAATTTCATGTCAGCCGGGACAAGAGGGGCCTGCTCGGCTGTGCGGGCATCGAGGTGTTCGGTGGCAGCGTTGGCCTGTTGCGAGGGGTCGCTGTCGCCCTGCGCGCGAGAGGGGCAGGGCTAGCTGCCCTGCTGGTTTCCGAGCTGGTCGCCGATGTCCGGCTGCGGGGCATCGATACCTTGGTTGTCGGGACTAAGTTGGCTGCCGGCTATTTCTCCCGCCTTGGATTCACGCCTGCTGACCGTGCGGCCGTCCCACTGGAATTACTGGCTTCGCGTGAATTCGCAAACACCGGTATCAGTGAAACGACCCTACTGAAAGCTGAGCTTTAGCTGCGTGTCAGTCAAGGGAATGGGAGACGGCCGGCAGCAATTCCATAAAACGAGCCTGACCGAGGATTCAAGACGGTGTAGTTATTCCGCTGTGCCCAATTCTGCGCTGCCTTAAACACGTCCGGCTCCCGCTGACCCCAACCACTTTTCATCAGTGGCTCCGCATCCTGTTCCGTCGTAGGGTACACGGCTGCTTGATGCTGAGGCGCCCGGCTCCGAGTTCCAGGGATAGGAGGGCGGCCTGAACCAAATGTGATGCGATACCCTGCTCTCGGTAGGCGGGGAGCACTGCAACCGGCCCTACGACAGCGGTGTTGCCGTGACGTTCGGCGCCCGCGCATCCAGCAATCACTTTCGCCGCCACAGCAACATGGAGCGTTGTCCTGACCAGGTCAACATCGGAAGTATCTAACCCGGCTTGCTCTAGAAGGTCGGCCAGTGGCACCCACTCACCGCAGATTCAACCGGTCAACGCAACAGCTTGATGGAATCGCTTTGACTTGTTTTGGGCTCCGCGCCCTAGCGGTGCGCTATTCCTGGAGCCTTCCGGTTGTACGTGGAAGGGACGTAGCGCAATGAGTGCTCGCTTTATTGGGTCCATTAGGTTTGCTTGCCCAATCTCATGGAAGAATGGAGCACCTGTACCCCGTCCAGTTCGATTTCGAACCGATGATGCCGCAAGAACCGCATGCACGCCGGGCGCCAGTCGACGCGCCTCTACTCGTCATTGACCTACCACCGACCCTGAATGACCTCGCTCGGTGCCCAAGCTGCGGGCAAGCTGATTTGTCTGCAATTTCTCTTGAAATAGCTTCTTCGCAGGATGGGCAGAGAGCCTTGCTGGACATCCTTGGATGCCTGGCGTGCGGCGAGGGACTTATCGATGAGAATGCGCTCCGCGCACTCCTCGTGGGGACCTGCGGGCAGGACGTTTCGTGCGAAAACTCGCCTTTGGCCGCAATAGCCGGAGCTTCACGAACGGCAGCTTAGACACCACCCTTTTCAGCTAGCTTCAAAGGGTTCCGCCGCTCGCTGCTGGGCGCTCCTTCTCAGACCTCTGCAATCAGAAACTTCGCCCGATTCTTGCCGAGCCAGGCCGGTGCTCGTCCACGGCCGGACCAAGTCGCACCAGTCTTCGGGTCCATGTATTTTGCCGGCAGCTCGGACTTTGCCTTGGCAGCGGGCTTGCCCGCCTTGCCAGCAGCTGCCGGACGGCCACGGCGACGCTTGGGAGCAAGGTCTTCGACCGTCAGTTCGTACTCGGCCATCAGCGTCTGGATTTTCTCGATTACACCAGCAATTTCGGTCGCGCGAACTTCAGCGAGTTGGGCTTCGAGCGCTTCTTTTTCTGCCATGAGCTGCTTGTAAGTCGCCATTTAAAATATCCCTCGTTGTAGGTGACTCACATCGTACAGCACTCTTCTGAGAGTGAACGGATTTTCGAGTCGAGCCTCCCCTCACGAGAGATTAGGTAATCTGCTGAAGTATCCTTTGGTGAGGCTATCCTTCCGGCCCCTTCCTCGCAGTCAGGAAGGTTTAGATAGCCAAAGGAAGGAATCAATGCAATTTGTCTTACGGCTGGCCGCAACTGCTGCTGCCATTTGTCTTGGCGTCAGTGCCCCCGTTCAAGCAGCATCGGAATTTGACCGTTGCCCACAATTCTTTGCTCAAGGCGCAGTTCCTCAGCTCCGGAACGCCCAAAGCCTGAAGCCGCGCGCCCTGTGTTTTGATGCTTTCGCTGTTTTGCACTCTGGCACGACGAAGACGCCAGTCTATGTAGCTGAGCGACTGAATGCGGAGCAGGTCGCTGATGCGCAGGACGAAGAACGGACGAACCGCTTCTTCGCTGATGCTCGACTACCCCGGGCCGAACGCGCGGAGCTCGACGACTACAAGAGCTCCGGCTATGACCGAGGTCACATGGCTCCCGCCGGGGATATGCCCAATGCCACTGCCACGGCGCAGAGTTTCTCACTTGCGAACATGGTGCCCCAGGCACCACTGAACAATCGAAAGAGCTGAGCAGGCATTGAGAAGGCGACTCGCAAGTATGCCCTGCGTGCCAAAGGGGATGTGTATGTCATGTGTATGTCATCACGGGACCTGTGTTCGGAACTGCCGCCCCGATTACCATTGGACCAGACCAAGTGTGGGTGCCCCAATACCTGTTCAAGCTTGTGTACGACTCGACGACCCATCGAGCTTGGGCTCACTGGATTGAGAATTCAGATTCAGCGCGCGCCGGCCGCCCCATCAGCTACCGCGAACTTGTGAAGCGAACTGGCGTGGAGTCCCTTCCCGGCGTTCTCTTGACGGAATGACGTCTCACCCTGGCATGCTGACGTTTCATCGTCATCATCGTGCCATGTCCGACTGACACCAGCGGGCCATATGGCCCGCCTGCAACCCTTCCCAACCACATGCTCCCAAGCAACAAAATTGCAATTGCGCAAACTCGCCGCAGCGGTTAGCGTATGCGAATTACCGCACTGCACAAAAGGCGGTCATGTGAAGTGGAGGAGGGAGCGCCGTGACGAGAGCAAGTGCCAAGAGCAAAAGTGAAGCGCTGCGTCTTCTCGATAGCACGGAGATAACCACGCTCGACTTGGAATATGAGTCCGGGTGGCAGGACGCCATCGAGCTCGCCCGCCTTGGCGACCAGGTTGGGATACGCGTCGAGTATCGCGGTCACGAAAGCATAGCGGTCAAATCGCGGGCAGCGCTGGTTGCCGGCCTCAAGCGGCCCAAGGAGACCTTTCGGCAGCGGAATCTGTATTGCCAGTTCAATCTAGACCGGCTCGCAACTAATGACTTGGCGGCATTGGAAGCGAAGGCAAGTAGTTTTGGGGACTACATTCTCGCGGGACACCTGCTGCGCGACGTGGATGAGGTGTGGGCAGAGTAAGGCGGCGCCTGAGCCCCCCGTGCATTGGACACAATCCACATGACGATTTGGTAACCAAGTGCGGGAAGGGGCTGATATCGGTTGTTTTCTGCGACGGACTCTGCGGGCAGCCGCAAATTCGACTTCATTACGAGCGCACAAGCGTGCCCACGCGAGAAACAGTTGACTTCCTAGCAATCGCCCCTAGAATGATTTTTGCCGCAACGCAGCAAAAAAATGTTCACCCTGGCGGCGCACCGTCCTGATTCAGAGTTCACTCGCAGCCGACCCTATGGAGCAGTGATGAGCACTCCTATTCCCGAACAATCCATCTCCGCGCAGAAAGCCGGCGTGGAAAGGCTCCTTGGTCTGGCGACCATAGCCTTCGAAGGCATCGAAAAGCTGGCTGAGCTAAATCTGCAAACAGTCAAATCAACCTTTGCCGAAAATCACGAAATCCTGGGCAAGACGCTTTCGGCCAACAACCAGCAAGAGTGGGTTGCCCTGCCTGTGCACCTGACGCAGCCCATAGCCGAAAAAGCGGCATCGTACAGCCGGCAGGTCTCCGAAATCCTGTCGAGCATTCAAGGCGAATTCTCGACGGCCGCCCAAGCGCACCTCCAGCAATGTCAGCGCGATACACAGGAGTTATTCGAAAACCTCGTGAAGAACGCGCCCACAGGAAGCGAATCTGTCCTGGCAGTATGGCAATCGGCCTTTTCGACGCCCGCCGGCGCGCCCGACGAAATGGCCAAGAACACCACAAAGCATTTGGCCCACGACAAAGGTGTTGGCCCTGCCCTATAGTATTTCCTTGCGCGCACGCGCAGTCGGAATCTTCTTGTGCGAACTTCGGTTCGCTTTTTTTCGCCGATTGGTGGAAATGGCAGCGATGTCATGCATCGTGGTCACTACCTGACCGACTACGTGTCCGCCGCGCTCGGCGATGCCAGAGGCCAGCTGATTTGCCTGTTCTGCATTATCAGCGTTCTGCTTCACCGTGACCGTCAGTTCCTCCATGCTCGCTGCGTTCTCCTCAAGCGCGGAAGCCACAGGTCCATGTTGCCTTGGGCAACCTGGGACTCGACCACTTCAAGAAAAAAATGAGGTCATCGGCGGCATCGCCCCACACTGGTGGGGTTTATATTTGACTGCAAGCGTGACTAAATAACAGCGCTCTTTTCGAACGCCCGGCATACATGGCCTATCGGCTGGCGCCCAAAAAATAGAAAGCCAACATACTGTTGCACAGGCTGCGTTGGCACAAGAGGAGATGCCTGCAGCCAACACGTGCGCGCCGCCGCGCAAGGTCAGCTCAGGCCAACGCGTGACATGCATCAAAGAATATCGTTCGGTACAAAACTGTGGCTAGCACTCGCGCTCATGTGGACCGGCTTACTCGCCGTAAGCGTTGAAAGCGCCATTGATGCCCACCAGCGAGTACTTACCGAACGGCAGCAGGGCCTGCACAATATTCTGGACGTCGCCATACGTATTGCGGAGTCGTACCAGGAGAGCGTCGCGAGAGGCGAACTGGCCGAGGACGACGCGAAAAAGGCCGTCCTCAGACAATGGGAACTGATGCGATTTCACGGCAGTGGCTACGTGTATGCATTCACTCAGGACTACGTTCTGTTGCTGAATCCTGGCAAGCCCCGGCTGGTGGGTAAATCGGTCGAGAACCTCACCGATGCAGTGGGGCGTCGCCCTTATGTCGAACTGGCAGCGTTGGCACGGACCAACGACACGGGCCATGTCGCCGCTTTTGACAGGCTGGTGGACCGCACGCTCGTCGAAAAAATTTCTGCCGCGCGTCCGGTCCCTGGCTGGGGCTGGGTAGTGGCCGCGAGACTATATGTCGAGGACGTCAACACCGCACGCCGCAAGCTCATCATCGCGCGCCTGGCGTGGACCTTGAGCGTCGGTGTTATCTCGACCTTCTTGATGGTATTCATCATTGGCGGCATCCAACGACATGTCGGTCACGACCATTTGACTCGACTGCTGAATCGCAAGGGATTTGACCGCCGCATGGCATCCGCACTGGCAAACTCGCGTGCTGCCGAACGTGAGTTGGCGCTGTTCCTTATCGACCTCGACGGCTTCAAGGCCGTGAATGACAGCCATGGGCACGCCGCTGGCGACGCCCTACTGAAAATGTGTGCCATACGCATCCAGTCAGCGGTCCGTGCCACTGACGCTGTGGCCCGATTTGGTGGCGATGAATTTGCGGTGATTGCCCAGGGCATTTCCTCGACACCGACAGCGGAGCGTATCGCTCAAGCAATAGTTTCGGCAGCGTCCGACCCCTACCTCATCGAGGGTCACACCGTCGCGTGCAGCGCGTCGGTCGGTATTGCCGTGAACACTGCCTGCCATCCCACTGCTCAGCACGAACTCTTTCGGCAGGCGGACGCTGCGCTGTACATAGCCAAGCGTGCAGGCAAGAACCGATTCATCGTGTACAACCCGCTGGAGGAAGGCGCCGCCAGCACGCCGCAGGATGGCGCGCGGGTAGAGCTCCCGGAAGACCTCATCTCGCCAGTCACGTAGTTTCGCGGATAGTACGGCCAGGAACAACGCTACGATTCACGGAACATTTGATGCAGGCATGCTGACAAGCGCCTGGACTGACGAAAGGGGGATGAGCGTGGGGTCGCTGCTATCGGCCATCAGAGACCGGTAGCGCCAGCCACGGTGTGCTCCCGGCGTCATTGGCCGTTAGTTTTGACATTTTCGTTTTTGAACGGCCAATCCGATTAAGCCCCTGCGGCCAAGTCACACGCCCGCAGTACCCACGACATCCTGTGCCCAGCGCAGCATCGGCCAAAACCGTGGTGGCAACAGCTCTTGGGCTCTATCAAGCGATACCCATCGAAACTCGTGATGTTCTGGGCGACCAAGCTCGGCACTGACTGGAAGACTCACATCACCGCGGCGCGAGAGCGCGAGATAGAGGCGAGCAACCTTGCCTTTCGAGTACAGCTCGGTCTCGCGATAGTGCTCGCCCCAAGGCAATTCCAGCCCAGACAGCCCCGTTTCTTCTGTGGTCTCGCGGAGTGCCGTCTGCAGCAGTTCTTCGCCAGGGTCGGGCAGCCCTTTCGGGAAGTCCCAGTTACGGTAGGCGCGCAGGATGAGGCAATGCCACTGGCCATCAACGTTACGCATCACAACTAGACCCGCCGAACGCTTGATTGCTGACATATTCGGTCGCTTTATACCCGGTCACTACAAGGCGGACCACAAGCATAGGAGGAACTGGCCAAGACGAAGCGTGCCAGCCTCCGAGGCCGCATTAAGCGGCAAGATTCTACCTGCCATGACCAATTTCTGCCTTTACGGGCAAAGTATTGCCTGTAGATGCAACCGGGTCACGTAGGAGAGAGCCCGCCTTCCTTACGCTTCCTCCGCAATGAGGAAGCGCTCGGGTCGCTTGCCAAGCCAAGCGGGTGTGCGGCCACGCCTGACCAGGTCTTGCCGGTTTCGGGGTCGCGATAACTTGGGTGGCGGCGGCTCTGGACAGCGTCGGTGCCACCCAGTCCAATAGCCACGTGAACGGCAAGGAGTCCGTGACCATTGTGTCGGGCAACGACACCAACATCCTGGGTGCCACGGTCGGCGGCGGCAAGATGATGGCCGACGTCGGCGGCAACCTGAATATCGCGAGCCGCCAGGATACCGGCGAGTCCCACGCCCGCCAGCAAAGCATGGGAGGCGGGTTCAGCATCAGTCAGGGTGGCGGATCGGCCAGCGCCTCTGCGTCCAGGGGCAAGGCCGATGGCACCCATGCCAACGTCACGGAGCAGTCCGGCATCTATGCTGGCGAGGGCGGGTTCGAGATCAACGTCAAGGGCAACACCGACCTGAAGGGGGCGGTGATCGCCAGCGACGCCACCAGGGACAAGAACAGCCTGACCACGGGTACGCTTTCCTGGAGCGACATCGCCAACCATTCGGACTACAGCGCCGCCTCGATGGGCGTTTCGGCGGGCGGCGCCATGGGGAGCCCCAACGGCCAGAGCAACAGCGGCACCACTTCCGGCAAGAATACCGGCGGCATCAGCCCGATGATTCCGCAGCACAAGAGCGGCAGCCAGGATGGCGTGGCGCAGGCTGCCGTGGCCGATGGCACCATCACCATCACGGACCAGGCCAACCAAAAGCAGGACCTGGCGACGCTCAAGCGCGACACCGCTAGCACCAATAGCCAGGTTGCCTGCTCCATAATTCCAGAGCCGGCTCGTCATGTCACAGATGACACCCCCTTATATGACAAGACAACCTCAGCGAGGGTGCGCTTTTATGTTAACGGAACCACCTTCTTCAGTACTGGGAGAGCCTGTTATAAGAACTGGTATGAAAAAGACGACGACCGCATCGAGGCAAATGTAGGCTATCTTGAGAGTCTAAAATATTCCACTCACAGCGTGCGTATCGGAATGCCTCTGAGCCCACGATCTTGGATGCGTTTTGAAGGACTTCGGCATAAGTCATACCTTAAGGAGTACGTAATACAGGCTGAAGTGCCGCTTACTGTTTCGATGTCTGAGGCTTCGCAGACTTGGCACTGCTCACCTCCATCGGTCTCCTTCACTCCAGAATCTGGCAAGGACTACGATATCTTCATGTGGACCGAGCAAAACCGTTGTTGGATCAATGTGCGTCAGATTGATGGTAACGGCCAGGATATTCCTATTGCCGCAACAAAATCTCCCCACTGCGAAGCAGATACCGATGCTTCGGTGTCTAAATAACGCCGTTAAAAGTCCCATGCGGGAACCTAATTCTAACGCGCGCCGCATGGCGCGCGGCGTCTCCCCTTTTGCCCCATTATTCGTGGCCCTGCCCTCCCTGGCGGTAGCCCAAGCCCTGCCATTCTTCCCGCCAGTCACCCCGAACGACGCCATCGAGCGCCGCCAGGAGCAGCAGCAGGAAGCCGCCAAGCAGCGCGCCATGGCCCGGCCCGATGTGCTCTCGCCCACCGCCGCCGAGCGCGAACCCTCCGGCCCGCTGCTCCTGTCCGCCGAGGCTCCCTGCTTCCCGATCCAAACGGTGACCTGGGAAGGGGCCGAGGACTTCCCCTGGCTGCAATCCGAGGTAGGCATCCTTGTCGGCCAGTGCGTCGGCAAGCAGGGACTGGAAGCGATCCAGGACTACTTCACCACCCGCCTGATCAGCCAGGGCTACATGACCACGCGTGTGCTGATCCCTGACCAGCAGCTCGCCAGCGGCGAGCTGCGGCTGCGCGCAGTCGCCGGGCATATCGCGGGCATCCGGTCTGACGGCACCGCCGGCTGGTGGCGCACCGCCCTGCCGACCGGCCCCGGCGGCGTGCTCAACCAGCGCGATGTGGACCAAAGCATGGAAAACATACGCCGCCTGCAAGGCCAGTCCGATGCCAGGATCGAACTAGTGCCGGGCGAGGCCCCGGGCGCCACCGACCTGGTGGTCAAACCGGCACCGGCAAGCGCTGGCATGCCCTCGTCACCGGCGACAACGCCGGCCTGGAAAACACCGGCAAGTACCAGATGGGCGGCACGCTGACGGTGGACTCGCCCCTCTTCCTCTACGACAGCCTGACCGTCTCCGGCAACACCAATGCCAACGTCGGCAACGGCGCGGCGGGCACGCGCTCTTCGGCCATCAACTACAGCATCCCCTTCGGCTACTGGAATGCCTTCTTCAACGCGCCCGCCGTGAAGATTTCTGGCGGCTGCGTTCCCATCAGTGAGAAGCAAGAATTGGGAGGCAAGATGGTAGGCATAGAGGTTGGAAGGAGTTGCTCGTTCAAATGGGGCAACGTAGAGGTGATGAAGGAACTCCGTGTGTCCTTTGAATAGGACACCTTCCGTCTGAGGGGCAACGCGACGGCCCGGGAATCCCAGTATCCGCAATCTGGTCCCGGACGTCCTCGCCCCGCCCCTACCCCTCCGCCCGCTCCGTCCGGTGCGCCACCGCCCGCGCCTCGTGCGGCGACAACTGCATGAAGATCCACGCCGACGCACACGTGATCAGCCCCATGCAGACAAACGTGGCATGAAATGCCGGCAGTACCCCCGACGGCCCGTTGCCAAAGCCCTGCTCGAACGTCGCCAGCAGCGCCCCCGCCGATGTGACGGCCAGGCTCATCGACAGCATCTGCACCATCGACAGCATGCTGTTGCCGCCGCTGGCACTGGTGCCGCTCAGATCTTTTAGCGTGACGGTGTTCATCGCCGTGAACTGGATCGAGTTGACCATGCCGAACAGCGCCAGCAGCGGGATGACCATCCACAGCGGCCGCTGCGGCGTGATCAGCGCGAACGCGGCCATCACGACGCCAACCGCAAACGTGTTGGCCACCAGCACGCGGCGGTAGCCGTGCTGCTCGATCAGATGGGTGGCCAGGCGCTTGGACGCCATGCCAGCAGCGGTGACGGGCAGCATCATCAGGCCGGCGTTGAACGGCGAGTAGCCCAGGCTCACCTGCAAGGTCAGCGGGATAAGGAACGGCATCGAGCCATTGCCGATGCGCGCGAACAGGTTGCCGAGCAAACCCACGCTGAAGCTGTGGATGCGGAACAGCCGCAGCGTGAAGAGCGGCTGGCGCCGGCGCCCGGCGTGCAGCACGTAGGCCGTCAGCGCGGCCATGCTGGCGATCAGCAGCATCAGGACGGTCGCGTGCTGGAAGCCCAGTTCGGCCAGCCCGTCCAGCGAAAACGACAACGCCAGCATCGCGACGGCAAGCAGCACATAGCCGGCGACGTCGAAGCGGCCGATGCCGACCTGGCGCGCGTTCGGCATGTAGCGGATCGTCGCCAGCGCGCCGAGGATGCCGACGGGGACGTTGATCAGGAAGATCCAGTGCCAGGACAGCGCCTGCGTGAGCCAGCCGCCCAGCGTCGGGCCGATCAGCGGACCGATCATGCCCGGGATGGCGACAAAGCTGAGCGCCTGCAGGTACTGGTCGCGCGGAAACGTGCGCAGGACCGAGAGCCGGCCCACCGGCAGCAGCATGGCGCCGCCAACGCCCTGCACCACGCGCGCCGCTACCAGGAACGGCAGCGTGCCGGCATACGCGCACAGCAGCGAGCCGAGCACGAACAACGCGATGGCGGTCTGGAAAATGGTGCGCGTGCCAAAGCGGTCCGCCAGCCAGCCCGACGCGGGGATGATCACGGCCATCGTGAGCGAATAGGCGATCACGACCGACTGCATGCGCAGCGGGCTTTCCCCCAGGCTGCGCGCCATGGACGGCAGCGCGGTGTTGACGATGGTGGAATCCAGCGTCTGCATGAAAAAGCCGACCGCCACCACCCACAGCATGATGCGGCGGGTGCGGTCGTCAGGCATGGGCGTGGTCATGGCTGCGTACTCCGGTGCTGGCCGGGGTCCCGGCCAAAGCCGCAACCTTAGGCCGGCGAAGGGTGATGTGGCAAGTTCGCGCGTGTCTTACATCGCCGCGCGCAGGCCGACGAAGAAGCGCCGCCCCGGCGCCGGCTCGAAATAGCGGCCGTTGGCTTCGTTGACGATCACCGAGCCGATGTACTTGCGGTCCGTGATGTTGTCGACGCGGCCGAACGCGAACAGCTTCGTCTTGCCGATTCGGAATTCGTAGCCCGCGCGCAGGTTGAAGGTGGCATAGCCGGGCGCGGCCTGGGTGTTCAGGTCATCCGCATAGATCAGGCTGTCCACGTGCATTTCCGCGCCAAGCACGAGCGGCGGCAGCGGCCGCCATGCGACATCCAGGTTCAGGCTGTGGCGCGCCGTGCCGGGCAGACGGTTGCCGGCCCTGACGGTCTGTCCCTGCGCATTGAGAAACGATTCGCCGAAGTAGGCGGACAGGTAGGTGTAGGCCAGGCCGGCCTCGAACCGGCTGCCCGCGGTGCCGTCGGCCGATGAACCCACCTGCGCGCCAAAGCCGCCGCGCCAGGCCAGCTCCAGGCCGCGGCGGTGTACGCCATTGACGTTCTGGTAGACGGTGCGGCCGGCGTTGTTGGACAAGGGCACGACTTCGTCGTGGCTGTCGGCGTCGAACAACGCCGCTTCCAGCCGCTGGCGCTGCTGCTGCCACTTGACGCCGATCTCGCCCTGGTGGCTGGTGGACGCCTGCAGGCCGAGGTTGCTGCCGACGCCGCCCGGGCCGTAGGCCACCTCGGTTAGCGTCGGCGACTCGAAGCCCTTGCCGAGATTGGCGTAGACGTTCAGCGTATCGAGCGCATGCCAGACCATGCCCAGCACCGGGCTGACGTTGTTGTAGGTGGTGGAGCCGCTGTCGTCCGGGCTCGCGGCGGTAATGAAATGATCGTCGATGCTCAGCTTCACGCGGCTGGCACGCACGCCGCCCACGAGTTCCCAGGACGGATGGAAGGTCCAGTCGAACTGCGCGAACGCGCCGACGTCGCTGGCCTTGTCGGTTTCGTCGCGGCGCAGCGCGCCCTGGGTGCCGTTGTTGTTGACGAATCCAGTGCGGCCGTCGCGCATGCCGTTGGCCTCGACACCGGCGGTCCATCGCAAAGGCAGGCCGCCGGCGGTGGTACGCCGGGTCCATGACAGCGCCGCGCCGCCGTAGGTGCGGTCAAGGTCGACGATGCCGCCGGATGAACTCGCGGCAATACCGCTCATGCCGAGCCGCTGGTTGAGCTGGCGCGTGCCGGCATAGAGCCGGCCCTGCAGGCTGTCCGCCTCTGTCAGCTTGTGATCCACGACCACGCCGGCCTGGGTCTGTTCGACGGTCTTGCCGGTGTCGAACTGCGTGGCGGCCGGCACGGCCTGGCGCGGATTGGCATCGGCCTGTGCGCGCGTCAGGCCCAGCGGGTCTTGCGCCAGCGGCTGGTTGAAGTAATTGAACTGGCCGGTCACGCGCGTCGCGTCGGTCGGCTGGGCCACGACCTTGGCATTGAGCTGATAGCGGCGCGCGGCACTGTGGTCGCGGTAGCCGTCGGTCTGGTAGGTCCAGGCGTCCAGCGTGCCGCCCAGTTTCTCGTTGCCGCCACCAAGCGCCACGCCGGCCTGCCACTGGCCATCGGAGCCGAATCCGGTCGAAGCGCGGCCGGTGAAGCCGTCCCTGGGCGGATCGGGCGTGAATACCTGCACCACGCCGCCCGAGGCATTGCCATACATCTGCGCGAACGGGCCGCGCAGCACCTCCACGCGGCTGGCGTTGGCAAGGTCGGCGGTGGCGGTCTGGCCCTGCCCGTCGGGCATGGTCGCCGGAATACCATCCACATACATCCGCACGCCGCGCACGCCGAAGGTCGAGCGCGTGCCGAAGCCGCGCACGGAGAGCTGCAGGTCTTGCGAATAATTCTGGCGGTCGCGTATCGCCACGCCGGGCACGCCGGCCAGCACTTCCGACAGGTTCACGAGCGGCGAGGCCGCGCGCAGCGGATCGACCGGGACGCTGTCCACCGCGGCAGGGGCGTCGAACCGGCGCTGCTCGCTGCGCGATGCGCTGACCACGACATCCGGCAGCGCCACATCCGGCTCGCTGGCCATCGCCTTGCCGCTGGCTGCCATGCCGGCCAGTACGCAGATCGCAGACGCCGCTGTATGCCGCGCCATGCAGTGCCGCATTGCCAGGTTCTGCTTGCCGCCTGTTGTCATCGTTTGAGAGCGGTTGCGGGCTGGCGCGGTCGTGGAATCCATCCGGCGCCGGCTTGGGTGGATGCGGGATAACTTTATATGGTCCGCGCCGGATTTGCCATGCCGCGAAGGGACGTGAAGGCCCTTTTCCCGATCCGGCCACAGTTCATCAAATATTTTCAATAATTCCTTTCCATCTGATCCACCATAGGCCTTCGTCACGTGCCTAGACTTCTCTCAACGGCAGCACACATTTTGCAACATCGCCGTCAAATCAGATTCAATCCATTTGTTTATTGAGTGAGGCAAGACACCATGAGCATCGATCAAACCCGCGTCGCCATCGTCTATCACAGCGGCTATGGCCACACCGCCAAGCAGGCCCAGGCTGTTGCGCGCGGCGCCGGCAGCGTGGAAGGCGTGGAAAGCCTGCTGATCAGCGTCGATGAGATCGACCAGCACTGGGATACGCTTGAGCAGGTCGACGGCATCATCTTCGGCGCGCCGACCTACATGGGCAGCGCCTCGGCCCAGTTCAAGGGCTTCATGGACGCAACCTCGCGCAATGTCTTTGCCAAGGGCGGCAAGTGGGCGAACAAGGTGGCGGCCGGATTTACCAATGCGGCATCGCGTTCGGGCGACAAGCTCGCCACGCTGCAGCAGATCTCGATTTTTGCCGCCCAGCACGGCATGCACTGGGTGAATCTGGGCCTGCCTCCGGGCCACAACAACTCCAAGTCGACCGAGGATTCGCTGAATCGCCACGGCTTCTTCCTCGGCGCTGCGGCGCAGTCCAACGCCGATGAGAGCGCCGACGTGGTGCCGCCGCTGGCAGACCTGCGTACCGCCGAGCACCTGGGCGCACGCGTTGCCGAAGTGGCACAGCAACTTGCCGCGGGCCGGCGCGCGCTCGCCACGCTGAAGCTAGCGGCCTGATGAGATACAAAGCGCAACCTTCTGGTTGCGCTTTGTCGTTTGGTTCCCTAATATGCAACCATGCAGTTGCATGTAACCTCATTCAGGGGACCAGACATGACATCCTCCACGTCCTCCACGTCCTCCACGGACCGAATCGAACGCAGCATTCTGATCAAGGCACCTGTCGCCCGCATCTGGCATGCGCTTGCCGACGCCGAAACCTTTGGTAGCTGGTTTGGCGTGAAGTTTGACAGCGGCGTCGTCTTCGCACCCGGCACGCGCGCGCTGGGCCATGTGACCTACCCCGGATACGAGCACATCCCCTTCGACATCCAGATCGAGCAGATGGAACCGCAGCGGCTGCTGTCATGGCGCTGGCATCCCGCGGCCGTCGAACCCGGCCGTGACTACTCGAACGAGCCCACCACGCTCGTGGTATTCGAACTGAAGCCTGCGGAGAACGGCACACGGCTGACTGTCGTCGAATCCGGTTTCGACCAGATCCCGCCACAACTGCGCCTGGAAGCGTTCCGCATGAACAGCGGCGGCTGGGACGAGCAGATGCGCAACATTGCCAGCCATGTCGACAACGCCGCTTGAGGCGCTGCCCGACTTGCGGGTGCGCGCCTCGATCTTTGCCGCGCTCGGCGATGAAACCCGCCTGAGGCTGGTCGTGGCGCTGGGCGGGGGCGGGGCGATGTCCATTGCCCAGCTCACCGCGGGCAGTGCCATGACACGGCAGGCGGTCACCAAACACTTGCTCGTACTGGCCGAAGCCGGCCTGGTGCATGACGTCAAGGTGGGACGCGAACGGCTCTGGCAAGTCGAGCCTGCGCAAGTTGAGCTGGCGCGCCGCTCGCTCGAAGTCATCGCGAAGCAGTGGGACCATGCCCTGCTGGAACTGAAGGCCGCGGTCGAAGTGCCATCAGCGGCGTGACTTATCGTTCTGCGGCAGGAACCTGCCCGGAACGGCCCGGGGATGCGTGGCATGCCCGGCCACCCCCGGAGGCCTGCGCGTTGTGGCGAGCAGATATGAAGGCTTTATGACGCAATGTCCACAATGCCGAACTAACAGTGCCCTGAACTTCGCTTTTCTATCAGGCACCTCGATGCGAGCCGTAACGTTTTGGTAGGATTCAGTCTTTTCGAAGACCGGTGTTCCGAGTGCCCTGCGCTGTCCTGTGCCCCCGCCTTGCGATGATCGTGGTTGCGTCATGAGGCTGGACAAGATCAAGTCCCTGCTCGTCCCGCCGCTTGCCCAGGCTTGGGCTCGATTGCAACCGGTGCAGCGCCTCAAGTCCCTGCCATCGCTGCGGCGCCCGACCCGCCGGCAGGCGCTGCTTGGCGTGGCCGCCTTGCCGGCGGCGTTCCTGCTCTATGTACTGGTGCTGATCCCGTTCACGCCGGGCATCAGCGATATCCGCAAGGCCAGGTTCGAACGTCCCGCGCAGGTGCTGTCTTCGGACGGCAAGGAACTGGCCGTCTTCAAGTGGGCCAACCGCGAGTGGGTGAAGCTGTCGGAGATCTCGCCCTCGGTGGTCGACGCCCTGATCGCCACCGAAGACCACCGCTTCTACCAGCACCATGGGCTGGACTGGCGGCGTACCGCCTCGGCGGCGCTGCACACCTTCTCCGGCGACCGCCAGGGCGGTTCCACCATCACGCAGCAGCTCGCGCGCAACCTGTACCCGGACGAGATCGGCCGCGCGCCGACCATGACGCGCAAGCTCAAGGAAGCGATCACTGCATTCAAGATCGAGGCCCTGTACACCAAGGACCAGATCCTCGAGACCTACCTGAACACCGTGCCGTTCCTGTACAACGCGTACGGCATCGAGATGGCCGCACGCACGTACTTCGACAAGTCGGCCCGCTCGCTCGACGTGCTGCAGAGCGCCACGCTGATCGGCATGCTCAAGGGCAACAGCTACTACAACCCGGTGCTGAACCCCGAGCGCGCGCTCGAGCGGCGCAACACGGTGCTGGCGCAGATGGTCAAGCGCGGCCGGCTCGACGCCGTACGCTTCGAGCAGTTGAAGAAGCGGCCGCTGCGCATCGACTTCGAACGTCAGACCGAGCCGCCGGGCCCGGCGCCGCACTTTGCCCAGCAGCTGCGCAAGTGGCTGATCGGCTGGGCCGACCGCAACGGCTATGACATCTATGCCGATGGCCTGGTCGTGCACACCACCATCGACGCACGCCTGCAGGCGCTGGCCACGCAGGCCGTCACCGCGCAGGGCAACCGGCTGCAGTCGATCGCCAATGCCGCCTGGGCGCCGCGCGCCGGCTGGGCCGCCAGCAAGGATCTGGTCCAGGCCTTCGTGCGCGAAACGCCCGAGTACCGCACCGCCGTGGCCGCCGGCACGCCGCCCGAAGACGCGCTCAGGCACCTGCTTGCCGATGCGTCGTTCATGCATGCGCTGCGCCAGCAGAAGACGCGCATCCAGGCCGGCTTCATCGCCATCGATCCGCGCACCGGGCAGATCCGCGCCTGGGTCGGCAGCCGCGACTACACGCAGGACGCGTTCGACCACGTGCAGAGCGCGCGCCGCCAGCCGGGCTCCACATTCAAGCCCTTTGTCTATGGCGCCGCTTTCGAGCAGGGCAAGACGCCCGACGACACGCTGGTGGACCAGCCCGTCGAGATCCAGCTCGCCGGCGGCGAAGTCTGGCGCCCGACCGACGAAGGCCGCCCGAGCGGCCGCGCCATGACGCTGCGCGACGGCCTGGTCTATTCGCGCAACACCATCACGGCCCAGCTCATGCAGGAAGTCGGCCCTGCGCGCGTGGCCAGGCTAGCGCGCGCGATGGGTGTGCGCGACAGCAAGCTCGACACGGTGCCGTCACTGGCGCTGGGCACGAGCCCGGTCACCCTCAAGGAAATGGTGGCGTCCTACGCCACCATCGCCAACGCGGGCGAATACATCGCGCCCACCATGGTGACGCGCATCGAAGACCGCGACGGCAAGATCCTGCAGGAATTCCAGCCGGCGCGGGCAGAGCGCGCCCTGCCCGCGGCCACCACGCAGACCCTGCTCGACGTGATGCGCGACGTGATCGACCGCGGCACCGGGGCCAGCATCCGCTCGCGCTTCGGCATCCGCGCCGACGTAGCCGGCAAGACCGGCACCACGCAAGACAATGCCGACGGCTGGTTCATCCTGATGCACCCCGAACTGGTGGCCGGCGCATGGGTCGGCTTCAACGACAGCCGCGTCACGCTGCGCAGCGACTACTGGGGACAGGGCGCCCATAGCGCCCTGCCGATCATCGGGGACTTCTATCAGCGCTCGCTGCGCACGCGCATCATCGATGGCCGCGCGCGCTTCGCCGAGGAGCAGGAGTCCAGCATCTTCAGTGCACTGGCCACGCAGGTGCGCGGATGGTTCACGCGCCTGTTCGGCGGGACAGCGTCGCCCGACACACGCCCCGCGCCGCGCCGCCCGGCGCTGCCGCCGCCGGAAGCGGACGTCACGCCGCAGCCACCGGCGCAAGCGGCCGCGGCCACGGAAGCCTCGGACGCCGCGGCCGGCATGGCGCTCGATCGCGGCGAAGTCGTCGTCGCCGCACCGGAACAGGCGCCCCTGGAGTCGCCCGACCCAGCGACCGTCACGGCACCCGCACCTTCCGCCGCGCCGGCCCAGCCCCCTGCGGCACCGCCGGCAGCGGCGCCGGCCGCTCCTGCCCCTCCCGCCACCCCCGGCTGAAGATCCATGCGGCGCGCGTCGGGGATGTCACCCCGGATGTGACCCCGGATGTGAACCGAACGCAGCTCGCCGTTTCCGCTGCCCGCCCCGAAGGCAGACCCGCCCTGGCAACAGCGCCCTTCGCTGCCTACATTGAATCCATCGTTGTTCGCGGGAGGGCACGGCCATGTCCAGACATCTTGCCGTGATGATGGTGCTGCTGGCGGCCAGCGGCGTGGCGCAGGCTGTCACCAAATGCCAGAACGGCAGCGAAACGCTCTACACATCGGCGTCCTGCCCGGCGGGCTACCGCAATGTCACGGGCACCATGCGATCGCATGTGATGACGGTCCCCGGCATCGCGAAGAACCAGAAGGCCGACCGCGCAGCGTCGGACATGCGCATGCAAGCGGCCGCCCAGAGCCAGGCCTGGCGCGAACGGGAGGAGGAGATGGACCTGCGCAGCCAGAACGCGTTCTGGAACCAGTGCCTCGTCATCGACTACCGCGTACGGGCAACCGAGCGCGCCATGCAGACCACCGAGTACTGGAGCTACGCCGACCGCTACCGCGAGCACGCAGATGCGTTGCGTGCGCTGCAGTACGGCATGGGCTGCCTGGGCTGAGACTGGCTTACCGGGCGTGCGTACACGCCTTGCGCATGGCGTGTGCGAAAACAGACGGTCAGCGCGGACGAACTTCTGCGTCATAGCACCTGTGGCCCGATCGTGGCCACCAGGCACCCCTGCCGTTGCAGGGATGCGTGAGATCCACATGACGAGGGGGCCCGAACATGAAGATCCGCCTAGCCTGCCTGGCCGCACTATCGGTGCTGCCTGTCACCGCCCATGCGCAAGCCAGCACCACGCCGTACAGCATCCTCGATGCCGGTATGGAGCACGTAGCCAGCGTGCCCGCCACCGGCGCGGGCGGCCGCTACGTCATGCGCGAATATTCGACAGACCTCCCGGCCGCGCGCTGGGGCTTGCGCGATGGAAAAGAACCTGGCACCGGCCTGAAGACCTACGTCGCGATGGAAAGCGGCACCTATGCCGACTTAGGCAACACGACTCAGGCCAACCGCGCCAGCGTCGGCGCGGCCTATGCACTGGGCCCGGCCCGGGCCGTCGCCGGCTACCGCTGGTCGTATGACAGCTTCAGCACCGTTGCGCTGCGCAGCAACCTGTACTGGCTTGGCGTGCAATACCAGGTCACGCCGGCGATCCAGCTGGGCGGCGCGGCCTACTACAACGATGCCGCCGGCAATTCGGGCGATCCGTACAGTTTCATGCTGACCGGGTCCTATGCCTGGTCCAAGCGCACCGATGTCTATACCGTGCTTGGCTTCGCCCGCAGCCGCAACGGCCCGGCCATGGGACTGACGGGCTTCGGCCCGTCACTGAATCCGTATGCGACGGCGCTGTCGGGGCCAACCGAGCAAGTCGGCGCCAGGGAGAACCAGATCGGCGCGGTGATCGGGCTGCGGCACAGGTTCTGACGCGACGATCGCCACAGCACCACGGGGCGCTGTGGCTTTCCGGCCTTGCCGGCGCGGATGACTAGAATCGCACCACGACCAGCATGCCGTAGAACAGGACGGCCAGGAACAGCGTCTCCAGCACCATCAGCGCCACCGGCTTCCAGCCTACGGACAGGATGTCCTTGAGGTGCGTCTTCATGCCGATGGATACCATGGCCATGACCAGGCACCATTGCGAGGCGAACTGTCCCGCCTTGACCAGTGCCGCCGGCAACCAGCCGGTGCTGTTGATCGCCACCAGCACCGCAAACGCCACCGCGAACCATGGCAACAACGGCGGGCGCTTGCCCGTGCCGGCTTCCCCCTGTGCGCGCTGATGCCGCTGCGACAGCCATGCGGCCAACGCGATCACGGGCAGCAGCATGGCCACGCGCATCAGCTTGATCAGCGTAGCCGCATCACCGGCTTCGTGCGAGATGCTGTAACCGGCACCCACGACCTGCGCCACATCATGGATGGTGCCGCCGATAAAGGCACCGGCCTGCAATGCCGGCAGCGCCAGCACTTGCGCAAGCATCGGGTAAAGCACCATCGCTACCGTCGATAGCGTGCTGACCGAGATCACCGTGAACAGCGTCGCGCGCTCCTTCAACGGATGCTGCGGCATGGCCGCGGCGAGGGCCAGCGCCGCGGAGGCGCCGCAGATGGCAACGGCCCCGCCGGTGAGCAAGCCGAAGAAGGTCTGGAACCCCATCAGCCGCGCCAGCACGATGCCGCACAGGATGGTCAGGCCTACCGCCAGCACGACCATGGCAACGGAGTGCCAGCCGAGCGCGGCGACCTGCGAGGCGGTGATGCGCAATCCCAGCAAGGCCACGCCCAGCCGAAGCACCTGCTTGGCGCTGAAGTCAATGCCGGCAGCGCTGGATGGCTCCTTGGACAGGAAATTCAGCGCCATGCCCAGCAGCAACGCGAACAGCATCACCGGTGCGTGGTAATGGTCGGCAAGCGACATGGCTGCGATGGTCACTACCGCGCTGATGACCATGCCTGGCAGATAGCCGCGCAATGTGTTCAGCGAGGTCGGATTCAGAAATCTTGCGGACATGGCTGTCTCTCCGGTACATCGGTGTGGGGCGGCCTGTCCTTGCGGGAGGCTTCTGGTTGAATTTGCCGAAGCTGACCTTCCGGCATGATTGCAAGCGGGGGCAATGACATCCGGCTATCAAAGCGTCCGGCACGACCGGATGGCGGCCTCGGCAAATTCCCGGTCGCTTTGCGGTGTCCCCATCCCGGCGAGCGGTGCGTTCGCCGCCCGCCTTGTTGCCTTGCCATGCCGGTGGTGAAGCCACTGGTGCAAGCAACAGGGGATCTTGACGCGCAGTGCCGACAAGATCTCGCGGGCCACGACTAGGGATTTGCGCATGCTCGGGTCTTTCCTGAATCACCTGGCGTGCGCGATCGGGTCGATCGGCCGGGATCCAGGTCAAATTGCTTGCTGTGCCGTCAATGTAGGCAAGAATTCGCCACTGCGCTTTGCATTGCCTGCGGCAAGCTTGACATTTGGCGCCAGCGATCTCGCCGGCAATGACTCACAGCGGTCCAGGAAGTGTTTTCAGGCCGACCCACAGCACACCGATCACCACATTGACCGGCACGATGAGCACGCCGGGCACGTAGAAGATCGCTGACAGGCCAGGGGCGCTCAGCATCTGTTCGACCGCTCCGCCCATGGCAAAGAAGAAAATCCCGCACCAGAACCAGCGCCGCATATAGGTCAGCAGCCAGTGCGCGTGCCTCTGGTTGAAGCGCCAGGCGGCGGAGCGTTCCAGCAGATTGCCACTGCTGGCGTCCTTGTACAGCCAGTCAAAGAAGAAGTAACGGTACAGCAGGGTGCGAAAAAGAAGTTCTCGCATAATTACCGAGTCTAGCAACTGCGTATTACCTGGGCGCGAGGCGGGACGGCAGTGGAGGCTTTTACGCCATGCCCGATGCGTTCGGGCAAGGCATGCGCCGCTTCGTTGACCGTCCGCCGCCCTGGAACTAACCCATGATATTCACCCCGCCATCGACATACAACGTCTCGCCCGACAGCCGGCGGGCATAGGGGGTGGCAAGAAATGCGCAGGTGAATCCGACATCCATGATGTCGACCAGCTCGCCCAACGGTGCGCGCTGCGCAGCATCGGCGAGCATCAGGTCAAAATCCTTCAGGCCCGATGCGGCCCGGGTCTTGAGCGGGCCGGGCGATATCGCATGCACACGTATTCCCTGGGGCCCCAGTTCATAAGCCAGGTAGCGCGAGGCCGCCTCAAGCGCAGCTTTCACCGGCCCCATGACGTTGTAGTTGGGCACGACCTTGTTGGCACCGTAGTAGCTCATCGTGAACATCGTGCCGCCGTCCCGCATCAGCGGCGCAGCCAGCCGCGCCATCCGGACGAAGGAATGGCAGGAAACATCCATCGCCTTGGCGAACCCTTCGGCTGAACAGTTAAGCAGTCCCCCCTGGAGGTCGTCTTTCGGCGCCCAGGCTACCGAGTGCAACAGGATGTCCAGCTTGCCCCACTTGTCCTCGATCTCCTTGAACAGCGCTTCCATCTCGGCCTCGCTGGAAACGTCGAGCGGCAGGAAGATCGGCGCCTCGAGCTCCTGCGCCACGGGCTCCACATACTGCCTGGTCTTGTCATTGGCATAGGTGATCGCAACTTCGGCGCCCAGGTCGTGAAAGGCCTTGGCACAGCCGTAGGCGATGGAGTGCTCATTCGCGATGCCGCAAACCAGGGCCTTTTTGTCGGCCAGGACCGGCTGTTGTATCTGGACTGTCATCTCGCCCCCCTTTGAAGATAGATGGTCTTCATCACGCCCCCGCGTCGATCAATGCCTTCGTATGCCTGGCAATCATCAATTCTTCATCCGTCGGGATCACCCATACCGCAACCCGTCCGGATGCCTCGCTGATGCGCGTGGCGCCACTGTCATTGGCCGCAGGATCGACTGTTACCCCCAGCCAGGCCGCCTGACGGCACACGCGTTCGCGGATCAGCGCGGCATGCTCGCCAATCCCCGCGGTGAAGACCAGTGCATCGAGTCCCTGCGCGGCCGCGGCCAGCGACCCAAGCTCGCGTCCGATCCGGTACGTATACAGCTCTACGGCAAGGCGCGCGCGCGCATCGTCGCTGGCGAGCAGCACGCGCATATCGCTCGAGATGCCGGAGACGCCGAGCAGGCCGGACTTGCGGTAGACGAGGTCCTCGATGTCGCGAGCGTCCATGCCGAGCTCGCTGATCAGGTACAGGATCACGCCCGGATCGAGGCTGCCGCAACGCGTACCCATCGGCAAGCCGTCGACCGCCGTGAACCCCATCGTGCTGGCCACGCTGCGTCCGGCCACGAGTGCGCACATGCTGCTGCCATTGCCAAGGTGGGCCACTACGGTGCGGCCGGCCCCAGCCCGGGCGTCAATACCGGGGAGGACGCTGGCGATGTACTCGTAGGAAAGACCGTGAAAGCCGTAGCGACGAATGCCGCGCTCAGTCATCGAAGCCGGCAGCGCAAAGGCCTGGGCGATTTCTGGCTGCGCCCGGTGGAACGCGGTGTCGAAGCAGGCCACCTGCGGCAGTTCCGGGCGCCTTTCGGCGAGAATCCGGATCGGCTTGAGGTTGTGCGGCTGGTGCAGGGGTGCCAGGGGGCAAAGCGTATCCAGCTCTGACAGGAGTTCTGCGCTTACTTTTTCCGGCTGCGCGAAGCGTACGCCGCCGTGCACCACGCGGTGCCCGACCCCAACCAGCGTATGGCCTTCTCCGTGACCTCGCAGGAAGTCCGCGAGGAAGGCAACGGCACCGCCATGTCCCAGCTCGGTCCCGTCGCCCCACTGCCTGGCCTCGACTTCCGTGCCCGAGGCGTCCGAGGCGCGAAAGCTCGGCGATGTGTAAAGGCCGTCGAGACTGCCGCGCAGTACCAGCTTGAGTGCGGCGCCCTGCGCATCATATGCGCAGTACTTCAGGCTCGACGAACCTGCGTTCAGTACAAGGATCACATCGGCCATGTCGTCACCCCTGTACCTGACCGGATTCCCGGCGCGCTTTCGCCACCAGCGCCGCCACCGCGCATGACGCCAGGCGCGTCATGACTGCATCGGCGCGGCTGGTCAGGATGATGGGTACCCGCGCGCCCAGCACGATGCCCGCGGCATCGGCACCGGCCAGGAATGTCAGGCTCTTGGCGAGCATATTGCCGGCATCCAGGTCCGGTACCAGCAGCACGTTGGCGCGCCCGGCCACCGGTGAGTCGATCTTCTTGATGCGCGCGGCGTCCAGGTTGATGGCGTTGTCCAGCGCAAGCGGCCCGTCGACCACCGCACCGGTTATCTGGTGCCGGTCGACCATCTTGCACAGCGCGGCCGCCTCGATGGTGGACGGTACCTTGGGATTGACCGTTTCCATGGCCGACAGGATCGCAACCCGTACTTCGCCGACCTGAAGCGCATGCGCCAGGTCAATAGCGTTCTGGAGGATATCCGCCTTCTCCTCCAGCGTCGGTGCGATGTTGACCGCGGCGTCAGTGATGATCAACGCGTCCTCGTGGCCGGGCACATCCATCACGAAGCAGTGGCTGATCCGCCGGGCCGTGCGCAAGCCGCTGTCACCCCTGACCACGGCCCCCATCAGTTCGTCGGTATGCAGGCTGCCCTTCATCAGGGCCTCGGCCTTGCCTTCGCGAACCAGGCGCACCGCGGCGGCAGCGGCGGCGTGGCTGTGCTCGGCATCGACGAGGGGATACGGGCTGATATCGATCTCGCTGGCACCGGCGGCCTCCTCGATGCGCTCGCGAGGCCCGACCAGGATCGGCGCAATCAGGCCCAGGCGCGCCGCCTCGACCGCGCCCTCCAGCGAACTCCGGTCGCAAGGATGGGCGACCGCGGTGGGTGTGGGCGGAAGAGACTTGCAGTAGTCGATCAGACGCTGGTACTTCTCGTGTTTGGCATTCACGGTCTTTCTCCTGTGTCACCAGGTTGCTGCGGGTTTCCTGTCAAGGGCCGGTACACGGCATTAGGACGCGCGCGCCAGTGGCACCGCGTTGCGGCGCGGGCGCTCGGGCTTGACCGACAGGACCGAACGGATACGCTCGAGCATCGCGGCCTGTTCGGGGGTCGGCTGGCTGCCGAGCACCCGCTCGTCAGCCCTGAGCTTCTCGGCGAGTGCCTGCAGGCGCTCGCGATCGGCGCTGTCGCGCAGAAGGAGCGGCAGCGTCTGAAGCGCCTGCTCCGGTGCGTACAAGGTGATGAGCTCCTGCTGGCCACGAATCCGGCGCCATGCTTCTGGCAGTAATTCCGGCAGCAGTTCCGCGTAGTCCGTCACCAGCTCCTTGCGCAACTCGAGCCTCGACAGCGGCAACGGCTCGCCCTGCCGTTTGAGCAGGCAGGCCATCCGGGCAAGTGCCTCGGCGTAGCCGCCCTGCTCGATCGATGCGAGCGCTGCCTTGACCTCCGGCAGTTCCCTTGGCTCGGTAACCGCTGGCCGACCGGCATGCGACGTCTTCTCCTGCGGAATCAACGAGAGCATGTTCGCGTACAGATTGAAGAAGGTGGCTTCCGTCATGGCATCGCGCACGGCACGATAGGCGTCGAGGCCCGCGCTGAGCATCTCCGCGCCGGCCTGCTCACGCTTGCGCAGCGGATGGTCGGCGTCCAGCGCCTGCCGGTTCGCCTTGACCGCATTGGCGGCGGTACCCAGCCAGGCCATCCACGGGTTCATGTCCGAGAACGCCCAGTTCTGCATCCGCAGCGGATGGAACTCGCGCAGCATCCGTGCCGTCGCCTCGTTCGACATGGCCTGCACGAACGGCTGGGCGAAGAGTTCATAGGCACGCTGGTTGAATTCGGACAGCGCAGCGACGGCTTCGAACGGCTTCTCGTCAGCGCGCTCGAAGCGGTTGAGCCTTTGCGCGATCTCTTCGAGCGAATGTTCGCGGAACTCGACCTCATACTCGACGCCGCCATTGGACTTGCGCTCGTGGATCACCATGCCGTAGAGCCCCGGAGGCAACAACTCGATGCTTCGCAGCACGGAAACAATCTGCGCATGCTCCTTCTGCGCGACCTTACCGGAGACGAAGATGCCGAGGTGGCCGATGTCCTGGTGCATCATCCCGACGATGACCTGCCCCCGGGCCTTGATCTCTTCAGTGCTGCCATAGACATCCACCACCCAGTTGAATGCCTGTTGCGGCGGAGTGATGTTGTCCCCCATCGAGGCAAACAGCACGATGGGAGCCTTGATGTCGCGCAGATCGAAGCCCTTTCCGCCGGCATCCTTGACGTCCCCGCTCCACAGCTTGTTGCCCACGAAGAGGTTGCGCGTGATCCATTCGATCTCTTCGCGGTTCATCAGGTAGTAGCCGCCCCACCAGTGTTCGAACTCCAGGAAGCGCGGCGGCTCGGTATCGGCCTTGCGGTACAGGTTGTAGTACTTGTCCCACAAGCTGTTGGCCGGATTCAGGTTCTCGAAATTCTGCACCAGCCAGGCACCATCGAACTTGCCGTTGCCCAGGTCAGCCGTCAGGGACGACAGCCAGGTCCCGCCGAGCAGGCCACCCGAGTAGCGCATCGGGTTGTCACCTTCGCCTTCGCTCCAGGCGCCGCCCCAGTAAGACATCGGCGCGCCGTTGATGACAATGGGCCCGGTGTCGTCCGGATCCGATGCGGCGAGCATCATGGCGGCCCAGCCTCCCTGGCAATTGCCGATGATGGCGGGCTTTTCACTATCAGGATGCAATGCACGCACCTTCCTGATGAATTGCTGCTCGGCCTCGCATACGTCCAGCAGCGTTTGCCCCGGCTCCGGGTCACGAAAGAAGATGACAAAGTAGACCGGGTGGCCTGCGCGCAATGCCACGCCGACCTGGGAGTCATCCTTGAAGCCGCCGATTCCCGGACCGTGGCCGGCACGCGGATCGATGATGACGTAGGGACGGCGGCCGTTGTCGACGGTAACGCCCGCTGGCGGTGTAATCCTCAGCAGCGCATAGTTGACCGGGCGGGCGAAGCTGCGGCCATCCAGCACGGTTTCGTAATCGAAGTGCAGGACCGGCTTGAGGCCCTGGACCGCATTCTCGACAAAGTTGTTGCCACGCTGCCTGATCGTGTCCCAGAACAGGATGGCACGCTGCATGCTGTCGACCGCGTAGGCATAGCAGTTCATCGGATCCGCGGGAGCGATCCAGCCAGCGGGCGTCGTCGCCTCTGCGGCCATCGCTTCCTGCACGCGATGACTGAACGCCTCCTGCGCATGCTTCAGGCGCTTTTGCAGCACCACGCCCGTCTTGACGCCCACTTCACGGGCGTGAGCCAACTTCTTTCCTGCGTCCATGCTGCCCTCCGCTAGAGAAGAACTGCTGCAAAACTCGGTTCAGAAAAGTCCATTCAGGAACACTGCGGCGACGCCGTGACCTGAGGTCTCTGCGGCAGACACCAGGAACCGGCACCGACGCGCCTGTTCCTGTCGGCAAACCATGCGACATCCGCCAACAGATCGGCTGTAAAGCCCGTGGGGCAGACATACACTGCTCCCCAGCGGACGAGAACGATTGGGATGAAAAGAGGTCTCGGCGGGTAAATCGATCACGCGGCGCCGGCGACGCCAGACGCTTTCACATCGGGCGCCATGTGACGTTGCTTTATTCCGTCCGAGTACACAACTCTATCCGGAACTTCCGGGCACCCCGACATGAAATCTTTCCTTGGTCGAGATAAGAAAAACTTTCTCGGGGAATGAGCCGGGCCGAGCACATCAGGCGAAACTGCCCTTCAGGAACCGCAGAGAAGTCTCTCCCAAACGGTGCGGCCACTGCGGAGGCTAAATAGATGCAGAGGCCGAACCGGTGGATGGAATAAATCCGGCCTTTCAACTGTCTATAAGATGAGGGCGCAAGCCCCACCGGCCGGGCGCGGACGGGGTCGGAGATACGTTGTACGGGGTATTCAGGCAATCAGACGATACAGAAGTGACGGGCGGTACGGGGCCCGCGTGACCCGGCTGTCCGGCAGCGGTGCGGGGAAACATCATGGACGGACGCCGGTTTTACAAGATCGCCCTGGCATTCGTGGCAGGGGCGGCGATGGCCGCCGGCGGTCAGACGCTGGCCGCCGGCCGTGGTGGTGGTGGTGGCGGCATGCACGGGGGTATGCGCGGGGGTATGCGCGGCGGCAGCTTTCACGGTCACGATGGCTTCCACCATGATGGCTTTCACCATGGGCATGGCCACGCCTTCTTCGTGGTAGGCGCCGGCTGGCCGGGCTGGTGGGGATACCCGTACTATGGCGGCTGGCCATACCCCGACTACTACGGTTACTACGCGCCCCCCGCGCAGTACATCGAAAAGGGCGATGTGTCAGACGGTGCATCGGCGAACGCGTGGTGGTATCGCTGCGACCAGCCAAGTGGCTATTACCCGTATGTCAAGACTTGCCCGGGCGGCTGGCAGACGGTGCCTGCCCAGCCCTCGTCCTGACGCCGGGGTACCGATGACGCCGCGTTCCGTTCCTCTCGTGACGGCGGCCATGCTGCTTGTGGCCGCCTGTACGGTAATGCCGTCGGGCCCCAGCGTGGTAGCGCTCCCTGGCAGCAACAAGACGCTTGCCCAATTTGTCGAGGATGACCACAACTGCCGCCAGTTCGCGCTGGGCCAGGTCGGAGGCGTGGGTTCGCATCCAGCCTCAGGCGCGGCGGCAGCGAACAGTTCAGCGGTCAGTACCGGCTATTCGGGCGGCTCAGGCGACAGTGCGCAGCACCTGTACGACGTTGCCTATATTCAGTGCATGTACGCCAGCGGACACCGGGTCCCGGTCTACGGGCCGACGCTCGCGGCGCCGCCCGCGACGCCACCGGCCGACTACAAGCCCACTTCCCCGCCGCCAGGGCCGCAAGGGAACACCCGCTGAGCGTTCTGGCGAACCGGGATTCCGCGGGGTGATCCACCCACCTTGTCTGCCTGGAGGACTTCGCCATGAAACCTGGCATCGACATGAAGGCAAAGCTCCTCTTCGCGGCGTGCCTGCTTGTCGCGACGATCGCCGCAGCCACCTGGTACTTGCTCTCCAGCAGCCGATACGCGACTTACCATGTCTATACCCGGGAGCCCGTCTCCGGGCTCATGGCCGACGCGCCAGTTGAATTCCACGGCATCGAAGTGGGGAAAGTCGATAGCGTCAAGCTCCTCAACGCGCAGACGGTGGACATCCTCGTATCCCTCGACAAGACCGCCCCGGTGACTGCGGCGACCGTGGCTACGATTACTTCGCGCGGACTGGCAACACGAGGATTCACCGGATACGTGTTCATTGCGCTCGAAAACGTCGGCGCCGATTCCGGGCAAGCGGTCGCACGACCCGGCGACCGTTATCCCGCCATCCCGGCGGCGCCGTCGAAAGTCGTGACGCTCGATACAGCCATCAGCCAGGTCAACGACAATTTCCAGGCCGTTACCGCGCTGCTCACATCGATTCTCGACGAGCGGACCATCGCATCGCTGAAGCAATCCGCCGATAGTCTGCAAAAAATCACTCAGGCGATGGCGGAAGATACCAGGAAGCTCGATGCCATCGTGGCCAATACCGAGCGTGCCAGCCATCGGATCGGGCCGCTCATGGAATCGACCCAACAAACGGTGCTGACGCTTCAGGGGCAGGTTCTGCCCGAATCCTACAGGGTGCTCGCCGACCTCGATAACCTGTCGAATTCCCTCACGGCCGTCACGAACCGGATCAACCGCGACCCGTCAATCCTGATCCGCGGGACGGCGCCGTCGCCCGGGCCGGGAGAGAAGCGATGACGCGGGCCGCGGCAATTGCCGCACTGTGCATCGCTTCACTTTCCGGATGCACCTTGTTCACGCCGGTAGACATCGACACAAAAAAATACGCCGTGAGCACCATCCCGGATGACCTTCCCGCCGAGCGGACGCATCCCGCGACGCTATTGGTGCTCGCTCCGGAGGCCGCACCGGCCTATGCCACGTCCCGCATGGCCTATACCACCCGGAAGTATCAGATCGCCTACTTCAGCCAGAACGAATGGGTAGACACACCTGCGCAGATGATGCAGCCGTTGATCATGGAAACACTTCGGCGCACCCACTACTTCAGCGCGGTCCTGTCTCCTCCCTATTCGGGTCGGCATACCTTCGTGCTTCACACAGAGATCGTCGAACTGGATCAGGATTTCACATCGGATCCCGCGGTGCTGCGGCTCACGGCGCGCTTCGATCTCCGGCAGGAGGCGACCAACCGGCTCATCACGGCAAAAGAGCTTTCGGTGCAGGTGCCACTCGCCGAACGAACGCCCTACGCGGGAGTCGTGGCGGCGAATGAGGCGATGGGAAGACTGTTGCGGGAGCTTTCCAGACTCGTGATCGAGAATGCGCACTGACAACCGGGACCCCGGTTCTAAGGGAGCATTCTGCGCAGGGTGTCATCCTTGAACACGATATGGTGCCGCAGGGCGGCACCCATATGGACGGCTAGCAAGAGAACGAGCGCGTATCCCAGCCATTTGTGGAGTTCGATGAACAGGCCGAACAGATGGTCGTTGCGGTGAATGAAATCGGGCAGTGTAAAAAGCCCAAAGAACGAAACCGGGATGCCGGCGGCCGACGACATCAGCCAGCCTGTCATCGGCATGGCGAACATCAGGCCATAGAAGCAAAGATGGACAAAGCGGGCGGCTACCATTTGCCATTCGGGCAGATGCTCGACGAGCTTCGGGAGCACCTGGGTGACACGCCAGCCCAGGCGCAATGCGAAGATGACGAAGGCCAGCAGTCCGAACTCCTTGTGATAGAGAATCAGCGTGATCTTCTTCGTGTCGAAGCCCGCATCCGGAAGTGCGGCCATGTAAAACCCCAGGGCCGCAAGCCCGATCATCAGAAGGGCCATTGACCAGTGAAGCACGATGGCGACAAGACCATAGCGGTCTTCGGTGTTAGCGATCGGGGCCATTGCTCGCATTCCACTCACCAATAGCATCGCCAGCTCTGACGAGTCTTGCCGTGCCGGCCAGCTCAACCGGATGATCGCACGTCGCAGGACGGTCGGCCAGATCGCGTCCTGTCAGGCGAACGCCGCGCTAAACCAGCCCAAGATCCGCCGTCCCTCCCCCGGGAAACACCTGCGCCAACCGCGCATCGTCCAGGCCGTACAGCCGGCGGAATATCCCACCCAGCATGGCGCGGTACTCATTGAGCACCGGGTAGTCGCGATTCTGGTTGAGCGTGCCCGGCTCAACGGCCACCTGTTCGCCGGCGATGCGGCCGCCGCGCACGGCGCCGCCGGCGACCCAGTAGACCGTACCGTGGCCGTGGTCGGTGCCACGCGACCCGTTCTCGCGAAACGTGCGGCCGAATTCCGACACCACCACCACGGTGGTCTTGCCCCACGTCGGCCCCATCTCCTGTGCAAACCCGGCAAGCCCGCGTCCGAGATTGTCGAGCAGGTTCGCCAGCTGGCCCTGCGCGGCCCCCTGACCGGAGTGCGTATCCCAGCCACCGACGTCGACGAAGCCGAGGTTGAACTTGTCGCGCATCAGCCCCGCCATGCGGCGCGCCTCGACCTCGAAGCCACGCGCGCTCAGGGAACGGCGGTTGGCCGCCTGCATGTCCTGCATGCGCGCGGCCGCGCTGTCCATCGCGCCCGCCACGACGGCGCGGGCCTGCATCGCCTGCGCCTGCTCGGCTACGGTCTGGCGCAGTTCGAATCCTTCGTCGATCAGCGACTCGAAGCGCGTGCCGCGGTACATCTGCGCGAGCGCGTGTGTCTGCCGCGCGTCGAACGGCGTACGGCCCGTCCCCTTGAGCGAGACATTGGGCACGTCCTGGCTGCCGGACAGCACCAGGGGCAAGCCATCGGAGAAGGCCACCGGCGCCGCGCGGCCGCCCATCGACTGCGCCAGCCGGTTCAGGAAGCCACTGCCGCGCAGCGACGCCCGCTGTGACGCCGCTTCATGGCGGTCATCGCCGGTGCCCGACGCGCCGGATTCGATGCTGTCCTGGGTCTCGAAGTGGCTGCGCGACATGTCGTGGGTGCCGGCAAACGGCACAAAGGCGAGCTGCTGCTGGTTCCACAGTGGCAGCACGGTGTCGGCCAGGGCCGGGTGCAGCGCCCAGTCGCCGATGCCGCGGCGGCCACTATCTGCCGCAAAGGCCGGCGCCAGCGCGATGGCCGCCGCGGGATCGCGTTCGGCACCAGCGGGCACCGGCCGCCGGATGGCGATATTGGGCCGCGAGGCGTAGTAGAAATCGCTGCCGGCGGGCACCAGCACGCTGGCGGCGTCATAGGCGCCGCGCAGGAACACCAGCAGGAAGCGCGCGTCCGCCTGCGCCGGCAGCGCATAGACGCGCGACACCACCGCGGGCAAGGCCAGCGCCAGGCCGGCACTGCCCATTGTCTTGAGCCATTCCCGACGTTTCATCTCGAAGTCCTCGCGTCGTGTGCGTCGCCCCGATGGATCAGCGTTGCATCCATTCGGGCGAGCTGAGCAGCAGCGTGTTCCATTCGGCCTGTGTTTCCGCCTGCGCAAGCGACGCGCGCGTCTGCGGACCCAATGTCGCCTCGATGGTGTCGTAGTAGGCCTTGCCGGCAACCACGGGAAAGCGCGCGGGCCCCGGCGGGATATTGGCATCGCCCGCAAACAGCCCCGCCGGGCCCGAGCCGATGGCGCGCGCGATCTCGAAGCGCTTGACCATCTGCCCGGAACTCGCCCAGGCGCTTTCCGCCGCCGGGTAGCCGTCCGGCGTGACATGCCCGTAGAGCGGCTCGCCAAGCTGGTTCAGCCAGTTCATGACCGGCCGCAGGTTGCTGACGGTGCGGCCGTCGTAGGCCAGCCGCATCGACGCCATCACGAAGGCCATCGGGTCCCGGAACTTGCGGCCTGGCGCGTCCAGCACGCGGTCGAGCTCGGGCGACAGGAACATCGTCGTCAGCACCGCGGCAATGTCGCCATCGGTACGCCTGAAGGTGGCGGCCATGCGATCGACCAGCGAGGCCGGCGGGTTGTCCGCCACGAAATAGGCGGCAAGCTTCGCGCTGATGAAGCGGGCCGTGGCCGGCTCGCGCGTCAGGATCGCGACGGCGCGCGCGGCCTCGTCAAACCCGGCCGGCTCGATGCGCTGGCCGAGCAGCGTCTTGGCTCCAAAGTCGTGCCGGTTCGGGTTGAATTCGAACAGCCCGTCGCCGCGGTACAGCCCCGCGCGCGCCGGAGCGAGCCGAGGCGGCTCGCCGCGCGCGTTGATGCCGAAGCCCGTCAGCACGCGCGCCAGCTCCTGCACGTCCTGCTGGGTGTAGCGCGAGCCGCTGGGCCCGCCCGACACGCCCAGCGTATGCAGCTCCATCAGCTCGCGTGCGTAGTTTTCGTTGACGCGGTTGACACTGCTCTGCGTGTTGTCCAGGTACTCCAGCATGGCCGGCGCGGTCACGGTGGCCAGCACCAGGTCGCTGAACCTGCCAAGCGCGCGCGGCCGGATGGTACGTTCTTCATAGTCGGGCAAAGACCAGCGCACCTGCCCCTTGGCACCATAGACGCTGAAGTGGTTCATCCAGAACCAGGTCATCTGTTCGCGCAGCTGGGCCGGCGAATACAGCGCGCGCAGCAGGTGCCGGCGGCTGGTGTCGGCGATCGCCTCGCGCCCCTGCCGGTTGAGCGCTTCGCGGGCCTGCTGCCTGGCCATCTCGTCGGACAGGTCGGCGATGCGCTGGCGTTCCTCGCGCGCCGCGCGCGCACGCTCGGCAGCGGTGCCCTGCAGGTTTGGCAGCGCGGCAACGGCGGTGGCCACCGCGGGCGGGTCGGCGGCCGGCATGCGCAGTTGCTCTTCGAGGTAGCGCTTGCGGCCCAGCTCGCGCAGCCGGGCGATGCTGGCCTGGTCGGCACCAAAGCTCACGGTATTAAGCCAATGGAGGTCCGCCGCGCCGAGCGGGCCCGACGTGGCCGCAGGCTGCTGCGCGCAGGACACCAGCGCCAGCATGCCGGCCGCGGCCAGCAGCGTGGCCAGCACGCCGCGGATGCCGGCTCTGGCAGGAATCGTCTGCCGCCCAGGGATCATGCCTGGCTCCTTGTCTTGCGATGCAGGGACATGGCCATCTTACGTGGCGGGCGGGATGCCGGTTGACAGCAGCGCACCTGCGGCATGGTTACGAAAACTTTCACGCGGCCTGTCCGCGCGGCATATCATGCGCCGCCTGAAGCACACGGATGGCCAGGCCGATTGCCGGAATCGCCAAGACTTCCGCCACCTCGTCGCGTTACTTTCCGGGCATGCCGGCACCGCGGACCTTGTGCCGCCCGGCTCCGTCGACCCGATACCGGCCTCCGGGCCGCCTGCCCCTATGTCTCACCCCCAAGCTTCCAGCGGCTGGCTGCCCGGCCTTGCCTTTGTCCTGATCTGGTCCACCGGCTTTATCGTCGGCAAGGCCATCGTGCCGCTCGCCGACACCAGCCTGTTCCTGCTGGCGCGCTTTGCGCTGGCTGCGCTGATGTTCTGCATCGCCGCGCTGGCAGCGCGCGCCGCCTGGCCGGCGTGGCGCGAGGTGCCGCGCCACCTGCTGGCCGGGGCGCTGATGCAGGGCCTGTACCTGTGTAGCGCCTTCGGCGCGGTGGCGCACGGCCTGCCGCCCGCCGTGATGGCGCTGCTGGGCGCGTTGCAGCCACTGCTGACGGCACTGCTTGCCATTCCCCTGCTGCACGAGCTACCTTCCAGACGCACCTGGCAAGGCCTGGCGACCGGCGCTGCCGGCGTGGCGCTGGTGGTGGTGCCGGTCATGCAGGCCGGCGCCGGCCAGTCCCAGTCCGTATCACCCTGGGTCCTGCTGGCCGGGGCGCTGGCCATTGTCTCGATCACCATGGGAACCCTGCTGCAGAAAATGTCGATTGCCGCCTCGGACCTGCGCACCAGCGCTGCGTGGCAGAACGCCGGCGCCATGCTGGTGGCCGGCGTGGCCGTGTGGCTATCGGCCACGCCGCACTGGCAGCCGGAGCCGGTCCTGTGGATGGCGCTCGGCTGGGCGGCGCTGGGGATATCGGGCGCCGGCAGCTGGCTGCTGCTCGGCATCGTGCGGCGCGGGCAGGCGGCCAGCGCCGCGGCGCTGATGTTCCTGGCACCGCCGCTGGCGGCGGTGCAGGCATGGCTGCTGTTCGGCGACCGCCTGGGTCCGCTGCAGTGGCTGGGCATGGCCGTCGCCGGCGCGGGGGTCTGGCTGTGCCAGACGCGGGAAAGGCCGAGGCATGCCCCAGCCCGCTGAGCCGGCGCACGCTGGCCCCGTCCGCATCGCGAGTCCGCTGGTGGAGCCGCGCCGCTACCACCCGTGGCCCGCGGGGCACGCGCACGACCATCACCAGCTACTGTTTGGGCTGGATGGCGCCACCGAACTGGAGATCGACGGACATCTGTATCGGGTCGACCGCCACAACGGGCTGATCGTGCCGGCCGGCAGCCATCACGAATTCCTTGGGCTGGCGGGCAACCTGCAGGTGGTCGCGGATTTTCCCGGCGCATCGGTCGCACTGCCGGCGCGGCTGATGGAGCGGCCGCGCGCATTTGCGCTGGACGGCGCGCTTGGCACGCGCGTCCAGGCACTGGCGACCTGGCGCCCGGGTGGTGCCCGGGCAACGCATCGGAACTGGACGATCGCGGCCACGCTGGCCGGCGACCTTGCGGACGCCCTTGGCACGGCGAACGGACAAGGGGCCGCGAGCGCGTTCCCGGTCATGGCTATCGATGCCTACCTGCGTGCCAACCTGTCGTCGGCCTTGCATGCGGACCATCTGGCCGCGCGCTTCGGCTGGAGCGTACGCCGCTTCCACACGCTGTTCGCCGAAGCCTTCGGCGACACGCCCCACCGCTACCAGACGCGCTTGCGGCTGGACCGTGCGGTGCAACTGCTGGCTTGCAGCGGGCTGCCGCTGGCAGAGGTGGCGCTGGCTTCGGGCTATCCCGACCAGACCACCTTCACGCGCAGCTTCACGCGCCGCTTCGGCCAGCCGCCGGGGGCATGGCGCGCATCGGCGGGCGGCTTCAGTCCTCCGACGCCAGGGCGCGGTTGATGCGCAGCGCGAGCAGCGTGCAGACCGCACCGGACAACAGGTAGGCACTGACCGCGACCAGCCCGAACTTGACCGACAGCCCCAGCGCCACCAGCGGCGCGAAGGCCGCGCCGAACAGCCACGCGAAATCCGTGGTCAGCGCGGCGCCGGTATAGCGGTAGCGGCGTTCGAAGTTGGACGTGAGCGCGCCCGCCGCCTGGCCGTAGGACAGGCCGAGCAGGCCGAAACCGATCAGGATGAACAGGTCCTGCGCCACCGGCCCTCCGCCCATCAGCAGCGGCGCGAACAGCGCGAACAAGCCGATCAGCGCCGCCATGGTCCCAAGCGTCGTGCGGCGCCCGATACGGTCGGCGATGCGGCCCGAGACAATGGTGCCCACGATGCCGATGAACGCGCCGACCACCTGCACGCTCAGCACGTCGGTGATCGGCTGCGTCTGGTGCAGCTCCACCCAGGACAGCGGGAATACCGTGACCAGGTGGAACAGCGCAAAGCTGGCCAGCGCGGCGAACGCACCAAGGATGATGTTGTAGTCCTGCTTGCTGATGAGCTCCACGGTGCTGATCGGCTCAAGCTCGTCCTCGTCCATCAGCTGGGTGTACTCGTGCGTCACCACCAGCCGCAGCCGCGCGAACAGTGCCACCACGTTGATGGCGAAGGCGACGTAGAACGGATAGCGCCAGCCCCACTCCAGGAATTCGCCGCGGTCCAGGCTCAGGTTCAGGAACAGGAACAGCGAGCCGGCGACGATGAAGCCCGTGGGCGCGCCGAGCTGCCCCATCATCGCGTACCAGCCGCGCCGCTCGGGCGGCGCATTCAGCGCGAGCAGCGACGGCAGCCCGTCCCACGAACCGCCGAAGGCAATGCCCTGCAGCGAACGGAACACGGCCAGCAGCACGATCGCGGTATGGCCCAGCGTGGCATAGCCGGGCAGGAAGGCAATGCCCACCGTGGCCGTGCCCAGCAGGAACAGCGCCGCCGTCAGCTTGATGCCGCGCCCCCAGCGGCGCTGGATGCGCATGAACAGCGCCGTGCCGAACGGCCGCGCGACAAAGGCCAGCGCAAACACCGAGAACGCATAGAGCAGGCCTTCGAGCCGGTCCGCGAACGGGAAGTACACCGTGGGGAAGACCAGCACCGACGCGATGCCATAGACGAAGAAATCGAAGTACTCGGACGCCCTGCCGATCACGACGCCGGTCGCGATCTCCGCCGGCGCGACATGCGCGGCCCCTGGCGCGGGAGGTGCAGAAGGAGACGCACGATGCTGATGGGTCAGGCTGGCCATCCGTATACCTCCATGGGAGTAACGGGGCTAGTGAGGAATTTGCTCCCTGGCGATTAGCCCCTGAGCGCCTAAACTGCCATAGTTGCTCAGAACAGTCTAAGTCACGTACGCTTCAGCGTACAGGATGGCAACAGAGGACCCAAGCCTATGCGATCCGACCGTTCGACTCAGGCACTACCGCGCGCACCGCGCTGGATCCTGCTGGCTCCGGCAGCGGCCGCCCTGTGTGGATGCAGCATGGTGCTGATGTCGCCGAACGGCGACCTCGCGCTCCAGCAGCGCAACCTGATCCTCATCTCGACCGGGCTCATGCTGCTGATCATCGTGCCCGTGATCGTGCTGACGCTGCTGTTCGCCTGGCGCTACCGGGCCTCGAACACCGAAGCGCCATATAACCCCGACTGGGACCACTCCACGGTGCTGGAGCTGCTGATCTGGTCGGCGCCGCTACTGATCATCATCGCGCTGGGCGCGGTGACCTGGGTCAGTACCCACAAGCTCGATCCGTACCGGCCGCTGCAGCGGCTCGATGCGCAGCGGCCGCTGCCAGCCGATGTGCAACCGCTGACGGTCGAGGTGGTTGCACTCGACTGGAAGTGGCTCTTCCTTTACCCCGAGCAGGGCATTGCCAGCGTCAACGAAGTCGCCGCGCCGGTGGACCGGCCCATCCGCTTCCGCATCACGGCCTCCAGCGTGATGAACTCCTTCTTCATTCCGTCGCTGGCCGGCCAGGTCTATGCGATGCCAGGCATGGAAACCAAGCTGCATGCGGTGATGAACCAGCCCGGCGACTATGAAGGTTTCTCCGCCAACTACAGCGGCGCGGGTTTCTCGCACATGCGTTTCCGCTTCCACGGCCTGAGCCACGACGACTTCGACCGCTGGGTCCAGCGCGTAAAGAACAGCGGCACGCCGCTTTCGCGCGACGGCTACCTGCAACTGGAACAGCCCAGCGAGCGCGATCCCGTGCGCCACTACGCCAGTGTCGCGCCCGAGCTGTTCGATGCCATCCTGAACCGCTGCGTGCGCGCCGGACAGGTGTGCACGAAGGACCTGATGGCCATGGACGCGCGCCGCCAGCAGGGCGGCGCGCTGGGCGCCGTCTGCACGGCCAGCAATACGCCGAAGGCGCCGTTCGATCCGGCCGCCCCGTACAGCGAGCGCAGCGCGGTAGCGCTGCGGTAGCACAACCGGGACGCGAGCGTCCCGACAGAACCTTCACCCTGGCCCTGGAGGACAACATGCAGGAGCGATCCGAACTCGCCACGCTCATCTTCGGCCGCCTGAGCTGGGAGGCCATACCGCTGCACGAGCCGATCCTGCTGGGCACCTTCATCGTCGTGATCCTCGGCGGCCTGGCGCTGCTGGGCGCGGTGACCTACTTCGGCCTGTGGGGGTATCTGTGGCGCGAGTGGTTCACGAGCATCGACCACAAGCGGATCGGCATCATGTACGTGATCCTCGGGATCATCATGCTGCTGCGCGGCTTTGCCGACGCCGTGATGATGCGCCTGCAGCAGGCCGTCGCGTTCGGCGACAACCTTGGCTACCTGCCGCCGCACCACTACGACCAGATCTTCACCGCGCACGGCATGATCATGATCTTCTTCGTGGCGATGCCGCTCGTGACCGGGCTCATGAACTTCGTGATGCCGTTGCAGATCGGCGCGCGCGACGTCGCCTTCCCGTTCCTCAACAACTTCAGCTTCTGGATGACCACCGGCGGCGCGGTGCTGGTGATGATGTCGCTGTTCGTCGGCGAGTTCGCGCGCACCGGCTGGCTGGCCTATCCGCCGCTGTCCGGCATCGTCCACAGCCCTGACGTAGGGGTGGACTACTACATATGGTCCTTGCAGGTGGCGGGGGTGGGGACGGTGCTTTCGGGCATCAACCTGCTGGTGACCATCGTCAAGATGCGCGCGCCGGGCATGACGCTGATGCGCATGCCGGTCTTCACCTGGACCGCGCTGTGCGCCAACGTGCTGATCATCGCCGCGTTCCCCGTGCTGACCGCGGCGCTGGCCATGCTGGCGCTGGACCGCTACCTGGGCATGAACTTCTTCACGGCCGACCAGGGCGGCAGCGCCATGATGTACGTGAACCTGATCTGGATCTGGGGCCACCCCGAGGTCTACATCCTGGTGCTGCCCGTGTTCGGGGTATTCTCCGAGGTGGTGGCGACGTTCAGCCAGAAGCGGCTGTTCGGCTACGCATCGATGGTTTACGCCACGGTCGTGATCACGGTGCTGTCCTACCTGGTCTGGCTGCACCACTTCTTTACGATGGGATCCGGGGCGAGCGTCAACTCGTTCTTCGGCATCACCACCATGATCATCTCGATCCCGACCGGGGCCAAGCTGTTCAACTGGCTGTTCACCATGTACCACGGGCGCATCCGCTTCGAGGTGCCGATGCTGTGGACGGTCGGGTTCATGGTCACCTTCGTGATCGGGGGCATGACTGGCGTGCTGCTGGCGGTGCCGCCCGCCGATTTCTCGCTGCACAACAGCCTGTTCCTGATCGCCCACTTCCACAACGTGATCATCGGCGGCGTGCTGTTCGGGCTGATGGCCGGCATCACGTACTGGTTTCCCAAGGCCTTCGGCTACCGGCTGGAGCCGTTCTGGGGCAAGTGCTCATTCTGGTTCTGGCTGGTCGGCTTCTACTTTGCGTTCATGCCGCTGTATGTGCTCGGCATGATGGGCGTGACCCGCCGCATGAGCCATTTCGAAGACCCCTCGCTGCGGTTCTGGTTCCTGCTCGCGGCATTCGGCGCGCTGCTGATCGCGCTGGGCATCGGCTGCTTCCTGGTCCAGCTCGTGGTGAGCTTCATGCGCCGCGAATCGCTGCGCGACGTTACCGGCGATCCGTGGAATGGCCGCACGCTCGAATGGTCGACCTCGTCGCCGCCACCCGCCTACAACTTCGCCTTCACGCCCATCGTCCATGACAGCGACGCCTGGTGGCAGATGAAGACGCACGGCTTCCAGCGGCCATTGCACGGCTTCATACCGATCCACATGCCGAAGAACACTAGCGCGGGCATCATCCTGGCAGGTCTCAGCACAGTCTGCGGCTTTGCGCTGATCTGGCACATCTGGTGGCTGGTGGTGGTGTCGTTCGCGACGCTCATCGTCAGCGCGATCGTGCACACCTTCAACTACAAGCGCGATTACTACATCCCGGCCGATACGGTCGGCAACACGGAGGCGGCGCGCTCGGCGCTGATGGCCCACCATGCCTGATACCGCAGCCCCGTTCCCCGCCGGCCGCGCTCAGGCCGCACCGCCCGCCCCGCCGCACGCCGTGCAGTCCGGCCATGGCACCGAGGAGGGCGAACTGCGCTTCTACATGACCAGCGAGTACCACGTGCCCAACGGCACCTTGCTGGGGTTCTGGGTCTACCTGATGAGCGATTGCCTCATCTTCGCGTGCCTGTTCGCGGCCTACGGCGTGCTCGGCCGCAGCTACGCGGGCGGGCCGACCGGCGCCGAGCTGTTCGACCTGCCGCTGGTGGCGCTGAACACCACGTTCCTGCTGCTGTCGTCGATCACGTACGGCTTTGCCATGCTGCAGATGCAGCAGGGCCGCGTCGGCGGCACGCAGGGGTGGCTGGCAGTCACCGGCCTGCTGGGCGCGGCCTTCCTTGGTGTGGAAATCTTTGAGTTCGTCCATCTGGTCAGCGAAGGCGCCGGCCCATGGCGCAGCGGCTTCCTGACTTCGTTCTTCTCGCTGGTCAGCACGCACGGACTGCACGTGACCGTCGGCACCATCTGGCTCATCACGCTGATGGTGCAGGTCCGACTGCACGGGCTGATTCCCGAGAACCGCCGCCGGCTGATGTGCCTGTCGATGTTCTGGCACTTCCTGGATGTGGTCTGGATCGGCGTCTTCACCTTTGTCTACCTGATGGGAGTGCTGCCATGAGTGCACCGGACCAAACGCTCGGCCACGATGGCCACGACGCGCACGGCCATGACGACGGCCACATCCACATCTCGTTGACCGGCTACGCGACCGGCTTCGTGCTGTCGGTGATCCTGACCACGATTCCATTCTGGCTGGTCATGGGCAAGGTCTTCGAGAAGTCGAGCACCACCGCGATGGTGCTGCTGTTGCTGGGCGCCGTGCAGATCGTCGTGCACATGATCTACTTCCTGCACATGAACGCCAGGTCGGAGGGCGGCTGGAACATGCTGGCCCTGATCTTCACGCTGGTGCTGGTGGTGATCACGCTGAGCGGGACGCTGTGGGTGATGTTCCACCTGAACTCGAACATGATGCCCGCAATGGTGGACACCGGGAAGCTGCCCTGACCGGCACGGACCCAGGCCGATGCACCACGAACACCCGAAGGACAACGACGCCGCGCACCATCACGACGACGGCAGCCCCTTGTCCGACATCGAGCTGCGCGTGCGCGCGCTCGAATCGCTGCTGGTCGAGAAAGGCTATATCGACCCCAAGGCCCTCGATGTCCTGATCGAAACTTATGAACACCAGGTCGGGCCTCGCAATGGCGCGCGCGTGGTAGCAAAGGCGTGGTTGGATCCGGACTACAAGGCATGGCTGCTGGAAGACGCGACGGCAGCAATCGCCTCCCTTGGCTACAGCGGCAGGCAGGGCGAGCACATGGTCGCGCTGGAAAACACCGCTGCCCTGCACAACATGGTGGTCTGCACGCTGTGCTCGTGCTATCCGTGGCCGGTGCTCGGCTTGCCGCCGGTCTGGTACAAGTCGGCGCCGTATCGCGCGCGCGCCGTGATCGATCCGCGCGGGGTGCTCAGGGATTTCGGCGTAGCGCTCGCCGACGAGGTGCAGATCCGGGTGTGGGACTCCACGGCCGAGATCCGCTACCTGGTGTTGCCCATGCGTCCGCCGTCGACCGACGGCTGGAGCGAAGACGCGCTCGCCGAACTGGTGACGCGCGACTCCATGATCGGCACCGGCCTCGCCAGGACACCTGCCTCGCCGGGAGGGGCGTCGCGATGAACGGCGCGCAGGACCTGGGCGGCATGCAAGCGTTCGGGCCGGTGCGGCCCGAGCCGGACGAGCCCACCTTCCATGCCGGCTGGGAGCGCCGCGTGCTGGCGCTCAACCTGGCCATGAACGCCGTGGGCAAGTGGAACATCGACATCCAGCGCGCCGCCCGTGAAAGCCTGCCGCCGGCGCAATACCTGGCCAGCAGCTACTACGAGATCTGGTTCGAGGGGTTGAAAAAGGTGCTGCTCGGCGCGGGCCTGGTCACGGCCGAGGAAATCGTACAAGGCACGCTGGCCATCGCTGGCGAGCCGGTCGACCGTGTCCTGAAGGCGGAAGAGGTATCCGCATCGCTGCTGCGCGGCAGCCCCAGCGCCCGTCCGGCAGCGGCGCCGGCACGCTTTGCGGTCGGCGACGTGGTCCGGACCCGGCTGCTCAATCCGGCGACGCATACACGCCTGCCCCGCTATTGCCGCGGCAGGCAAGGGCAAATTGTCCGGGTGCACGGCGCCCATGTCTTCCCCGATGCCAGTGCGCTGCGGCTTGGCGACCAGCCGCAATGGCTGTACACGGTGTGTTTTGACGCCATCGAGCTTTGGGGTCCCGACACAACGGCGGCCTCCGTCTGCGTGGATTGCTGGGAGTCCTATTTCGAGGAACTGGCATGAGTGCGGCGGCCCTCCCTGTACGCGAACTGCGCCATGCCCTTCCCGATCTGCCCTGCGACGACGCCGGACCGGTCTTCAGGGCACCGTGGGAAGCGCAGGCATTCGCCATGGTGCTGGCCCTGCATGAGCGCGGCGTCTTCACGTGGACCGAATGGGCCGGACAACTGGCGCAGTCGATCCGCGATGCCCAGCGCGCGGGCGACCCTGACACCGGCGAAACCTACTACCAGCACTGGCTCGCGGCATTGGAAAAGATCAGCGCAGCGAAGTGCCTGGTCACGGAACCCCTGCTTGCCCAGCGCAAGGGCGAATGGGATGAGGCGGCGCGGCACACGCCGCATGGCCGTCCAATCGAACTGGGCCGCCGCTAGTTCAATGGCAAGCTGAGATTCACGTTATCAGTCGCCTTCCCGCCTTCGATGGCCTCATGGCCAGCTCGACGCAAAAGGGCATCATTCGTCACAAACACAATCCATCGAACAATTACGCTCAAATTGAGCAACAAATGCCAAGCCTTTGTCATTAATCTTCGGGCTCTTTTTCGTTCCCGGTCCGCCAATAGCCAGCATGGGGTAGCGCCTCTGAAGGCTTTTGCGCGATGTCATTGCGCGCCCTGCCACGACCTGAGCAGAAGCGTGCGATGCAGACCGTGAACGATCCATCTGCACCCGCCATCTCCACAAGGGCCAGCGGGGCATTCCATTGAACGGAGACAACGACAAATGAGTGCAAGTACGGAGCATTTGCAGCGCGGGCTGGGCGAGCGCCACATCCGCCTGATGGCGCTGGGGTCGGCCATCGGCGTAGGGCTGTTCCTCGGGTCGGCCAATGCCATCAGGATGGCGGGGCCGGCGATCATGCTGGCTTACCTGATCGGCGGCGCCATGATCTTCCTGATCATGCGCGCACTCGGCGAAATGGCTGTCCACAACCCGGTGGCAGGCTCCTTCTGCCGCTATGCGCAGGACCATATGGGCCCGCTGGCCGGCTACCTGACCGGCTGGAACTACTGGTTCCTGTGGCTGGTGACCTGCGTGGCCGAGATCACGGCCGTGGCCATCTACATGGGCGTCTGGTTCCCGGACGTGCCGCGCTGGATCTGGGCGCTTGCGGCACTGGGCGCGATGGGCTCGGTCAACCTGCTGGCAGTCAAGGCCTATGGCGAGTTCGAGTTCTGGTTCGCCATGATCAAGATCGTGACCATCGTGCTGATGCTGTTCGGCGGCGGCGCCATGATCGTGTTCGGCCTGGGCAACGGCGGCGCGGCCACGGGCATCGGCAACCTGTGGGCGCATGGCGGCTTCCTGCCCAATGGCGCCAGCGGCGTGCTGATGTCGCTGCAGATGGTGATGTTCGCCTACCTCGGCGTGGAGATGATCGGCCTGACCGCCGGCGAAGCGAAGAACCCGCGCAAGTCGATCCCGGACGCGATCAACTCGGTGTTCTGGCGCATCCTGATCTTCTACGTCGGCGCGCTGTTCGTGATCCTCTCGCTCTATCCGTGGAACGAGATCGGCGCGCAGGGCAGCCCGTTCGTGATGACCTTCGAGCGCCTGGGCATCAAGACCGCCGCCGGCATCATCAACTTCGTGGTGCTGACCGCGGCGCTGTCGTCGTGCAACGGCGGCATCTTCAGCACGGGCCGCATGCTCTACAACCTGGCGCAGCAAGGCCAGGCGCCCGCCGCCTTTGCCAAGGTGGACAGCAACGGCGTGCCGCGCCGCGCGCTGCTGGTGTCGATCGGCGCGCTGCTGTGCGGCGTGCTGCTGAATTACCTGGTGCCGGAGAAGGTGTTCGTGTGGGTGACGTCGATCTCCACCTTCGGCGCGATCTGGACCTGGGCCATCATCCTGGTCACGCAGATGCAGTTCCGCAAGAACCTGTCGCCGGCCGAGCGCGGCCAGCTGGCCTTCCGCATGCCGTTCTGGCCGTATGGCTCCTGGATCGCGCTGGCCTTCCTGGCGCTGGTGATCGCGCTGATGGCCTACTTCCCGGACACGCGCGTGGCGCTGTACGTGGGCCCGGCCTGGCTGGTGCTGCTGACGGTGCTTTACTACCGCCTGGGCGTCCAGGCCCGCGGCCCGGTGACCTACCAGGCCTGACCGGCGCTGGCGGCGGGGTGCGCCAGCGGGCGCCCGCCGCTACAATGGCCCCCGGGCAATCCAATGCCAGGGGGCCAGATGTCCGAACTTTACGCCGCACCACCGCGCCATGACGGGGCAGCCGACGCACACACCGATCGCGCTGATCCTGCCGGCCACGCCGGCGTTAGCGCCAATTCAGCCGAAGATGCCGTGGCGCGTGCCGCCGCCGTGGCCGATACGGTCGCGCGCACCGCGGTCGAGCAGGCGGATCACGCCATGCGCCACTGGACCGACCCGGCGCCGGGCCCGGTGCGCATCGGCTCCGCGCAGCACTTGCGCTTGTTCTGCAACATGCTGCTGCAGACCCACAATCCTTACAAGCCGGCCGTGATCGAATGGCCGCAGCTGTCGCCCGATGCGCTGCAGCGCGTCACCTCCTTGCCGATCTGGGACATTGCCGTGCAGACCGAGGGCCGTGCCTCGATCCGCGTGAAGACCTTTGCCGAGACCGTCACCGACCCGCTGCTGCGCAGCGCGCTGGACATGGACGGCGGCGAGGAAGCGCGCCACAAGGTCGTACTGTCCAAGCTGGTGGAGGCCTACGGCATCCCGCTCGCGCCGGAGCCCGACTACCCGCCCCCGGACGACCCGGAGTGGGGCTGGCTCGTGACCGGCTACAGCGAGTGCATCGACAGCTTCTTCGCCTTTGGCCTGTTCACCATGGCCAAGCGCTCCGGCTACTTCCCGGCGGAACTCGTAGATACCTTCGAGCCCGTGATCCAGGAGGAAGGCCGGCACATCCTCTTCTTCGTCAACTGGGCCGCGTGGTACCGCCGCAACCTGCCCTGGTGGCGCCGGCCGCTGTTCGCGCTGAAGGTGGCGCGGGTGTGGGCCTTCCTGATCTGGGAGCGCATCGGCATCGCGCGCGGCATCGACGCCGATGGCGCGGCGCAGGACGCCAACTTCACCATGAACGGCTCCGAAGCGCTTGGCGATTCGCTGTCGCCGGGTGCGATGATCGACCTGTGCCTGGCCGAGAACGACCGCCGCATGGCTGGCTACGACAAGCGATTGTTGCGGCCTGAGACCGTGCCGCGCCTGGCGCGGATCGCACGCCGCTTTCTGAAGTGACCATGACTGCCGCGTTCGTGCTGTCCCTGCTGTCGCTGGCCATCTGGTGCGTACTGCTGTTCGGCCGCGCGGGGTTCTGGCGCGTGCGCAAGCCGGCAGCGGCCCCGGCGCCCGAGGCATGGCCCGAGGTGGTGGCGATTGTCCCGGCCCGCAACGAAGCCGACGTCATCGGCCGATGCGTGGCGGGCGTGCTCGGCCAGGCGTACCCGGGAAAGCTGTCGCTGGTCGTGGTCGATGACCACAGCCATGACGGCACCGCGGAGGTAGCGGCCAGCGCGGCAGCCGGCATTGCGCGGCCCGGCGCCCTGACGGCAGTGCCGGCCCGCGACCTGCCGGCTGGCTGGAGCGGCAAGGTCTGGGCGCAGTCCGAAGGGTTGGCATGCGCAGACCGCGTAGCGCCGGACGCCGCCTATGTCTGGCTGACCGATGCCGACATCTGGCACGGCCCCGGCGTGCTGGCCGGGCTGGTCGCCCGCGCCGTGCACGAGCGGCGCGACCTGGTGTCGCTGATGGTGCGGTTGCGCTGCGTGTCGGCCTGGGAGCGGCTGATCGTACCGGCCTTTGTCTTCTTCTTCGCCAAGCTCTACCCGTTCGAGCGCGTACGCGACCCGCGCCATGGCGTGGCCGCCGCCGCGGGCGGCTGCATGCTGGCGAGCCGTACGGCGCTGTCGCGCATCGGCGGATTCGCCGCGATCCGGGGCGAGTTGATCGACGATTGCAGCCTGGCCGCGAAGATCAAGCCGGGCGGCCCGATCAGCCTGGACCTTGCCGCCGACAGCGTGTCGCTACGGCCGTATGACGACTGGCGCAGCCTGTGGGACATGATTGCGCGCAGTGCCTACACCCAGCTGCGCTACTCGCCGCTGCTGCTGGCCGGCACGGTGGCGGCCATGACCGTGACCTACCTGGCGCCGCCGCTGCTGGCGCTGGCCGGCGGCGCCCGGCTGTGGCCGGCATGGCTCGCCTGGACGGCCATGGCGCTGGCCTACCGGCCGATGCTGCGCGAGTACCGCCAGCCCGCGTGGCTGGCGCCGCTGCTGCCGCTGACGGCACTGTTCTACCTCGGCGCCACGCTGGACTCGGCGCGGCGCTACTGGCTGCGCCGCGGCGGACTGTGGAAAGGCCGCAGCCAGGCGCCCGTGCGCTCGTGACGCTTCAGTCCTGACGCTTCAGCGCAGGTATCCCGCCTCGCGGAACCAGTCCAGCGCATCGCGCAGGCCTTCTATATAGGGGCGCGGCTGGTAGCCCAGTTCGCGCCGGGCCTTGTCGGAACGGAAGAACATGCGGTACTTCGACATATTGAGCCCGTCCACGGTCACGAACGGCTCCTTGCGCGTCACGCGCGCCACGGCCTCGGCCGCATGGGCGAGCGGGTACAGCGGCCAGCGCGGCAGTTGCAATGTCGGCGGACGACGGCCGCACAAGCCGGCGATATCCCGCAGCATCTGCTGCAACATGACGTCATCGCCGCCCAAAATGTAGCGTTCGCCGGTCCGGCCGCGCTCGAGCGCCTGGAAATGGCCCGCGGCTACGTCATCCACGTGTACCAGGTTGAGCCCGGTCTCGACAAAGGCGGGAATCTTGCCGGTAGCGGCCTCGACAATGATGCGGCCGGTCGGCGTGGGCCGTACATCGCGCGGGCCGATTGGCGTGGACGGGTTGACGATCACCGCTGGCAGGCCGCGTTCGGCTACCATGCGCTCGACCAAGCGCTCGGCCAGCACCTTGCTGCGCTTGTACGCGCCGATGGCCTCATGCGGGGCCAGCGGCGCCGTTTCGTCGACGGGCCCGCTCGCCCCTGCCACGCGCAGCGTGGCCACGCTGCTGGTATAGACCACGCGCTCCACGCCGGCCTGTTGCGCAGCCTCCATGACCGCCATGGTGCCGTCGACATTGGTGCGGACGATCTCCTCGGGGTCAGGCGCCCACAGCCGGTAATCGGCCGCCACATGGAACAGGTAACGCACGCCCTGCATGGCCGCCGCGACCGCGGCCGGATCACGCATGTCCCCCTGCACGACCTCCACCGGCAAGTCCGCAAGGTTGGCGCGCGGGCTCGACGCGCGCGCCAGCGCACGCACGCGCCACCCGCGCGCCAGTGCCTGCCGCAACACCGCGGATCCGAGAAAACCCGATGCACCCGTCACCAGGACGTAATCGTTTACTGTCATAAACCCGTTTCTCGATGAGATGGGAAAGTCGCTATTTGGTCGCGATTAGGTCGCGATTAGGTCGCTACCAGGAAATGGCTGTCCGACATTTCCGGCGCGACCGGTATATAGTAACCACCATGTGTCGGAAATGTGATTTCTGTACACCTTCCCAATCACTGAAACCCATTAGAGGGTCCGGGGGGCCTACCGTATGCAGGTGATTCTTGCTCAACCCCGAGGCTTTTGTGCCGGTGTCGTGCGTGCGATCGAGATTGTCGACCGCGCGCTCGTCAAGCACGGAGCCCCGGTGTTCGTGCGACACGAAATCGTGCACAACAAGCATGTTGTGGAGGGATTGAAGAACAAGGGCGCGCGTTTTGTCGAAGAACTCGACGAGGTCCCCGCGGGCGCCGTCACGATTTTCAGCGCGCACGGTGTTTCGCGCGCGGTAGTGGCAGATGCCGGGCAGCGCCAGTTGCACGCGATCGACGCGACCTGCCCGCTTGTGATCAAGGTGCATAACCAGGGCCGGCAGTATGCGGCCAGCGGCCGTACCGTGATCCTGATCGGCCATGCCGGCCACCCCGAGGTCGAAGGCACCATGGGCCAGATCCCCGGCAAGGTGATCCTGGTGCAGAACGAGGCGCAGGTGGAGAAGCTCGACCTGCCCGCCGACACCCCGGTGGCCTACGTCACCCAGACCACGCTCAGCGTGGACGACACCCGCAATATCATCGCCGCGCTGGGACGCCGTTTCAGCAATCTGGTCGGGCCCGACACGCGCGACATCTGCTATGCCACGCAGAACCGGCAGAGCGCGGTGCGGGACCTGTGCAAGCTCGCCGATGTCATCCTCGTCATCGGCGCCACCAACAGCTCCAATTCCAACCGGCTGCGCGAGATCGGCACCGAAAGCGGCGTGCCGAGCTACCTGATCGCCGACGGCAGCGAACTCGACCCGGCCTGGGTCGCAGGCGCTAATATTGTCGGCATCACGGCCGGCGCCTCCGCGCCCGAAGAAATGGTCGAAGACGTGATTGCCACGTTGCGCCGCCTGGGCCCCGTGGAAGTCTCGACCATGGAAGGCCGCGAGGAGCATGCCGAGTTCCGCCTGCCCGCGGAGCTGGCCGATGTCCGCCCCACGGCGGCCACGCCCGACCCCGAGCCCGTCGAGAAGGTCGCCGGCTGAACCCCATCAAAGAAGAAGGAAGTCCCCTTGGCTATTCCGTTCCTGCAGGTCGCCCGCGTGGGCGCCTACATTGTCGGCAAGCATCTGGCGCGCCAGAAGCGCTATCCGCTCGCGCTCATGCTGGAACCGCTGTTCCGCTGCAACCTTGCCTGCAATGGCTGCGGCAAGATTGACTACCCGGACCCGATCCTCAACCAGCGCCTGTCCGTCGAGGAGTGCCTGGGCGCGGTCGATGAATGCGGCGCGCCGGTGGTGTCGATCGCCGGCGGCGAGCCGCTGCTGCACAAGGACATGCCCGAGATCGTGCGCGGCATCGTCGCGCGGCGCAAGTTCGTCTACCTGTGCACCAATGCGCTGCTGATGGAAAAGAAGCTGGACCAGTACGAGCCCAGCCCCTACTTCGTCTGGTCCGTTCACCTGGACGGCGACCGCGAGATGCACGACCACTCGGTCAGCCAGGAAGGTGTCTACGACCGCGCTGTCGAGGCCATCCGTGCCGCCAAGGCGCGCGGCTTCCGCGTCAACATCAACTGCACGCTGTTCAACGATGCCAGGCCCGAACGCGTGGCCGCGTTCTTCGATACGGTCAAGGCGATGGGCGTGGACGGCATCACGGTCTCGCCGGGCTACGCCTACGAGCGCGCGCCGGACCAGCAGCACTTCCTGAACCGCGGCAAGACCAAGCAGCTGTTCCGCGACATTCTGAGCCGCGGCCGCGGCAAGAACTGGTCGTTCAGCCAGTCGACCATGTTCCTCGACTTCCTGGCCGGCAACCAGACCTACCACTGCACGCCCTGGGGCAACCCGGCGCGCACGGTCTTTGGCTGGCAGCGGCCCTGCTACCTCGTCGGCGAAGGCTATGTGCAGACCTTCAAGGAGCTGATGGAAGAGACCGACTGGGACGCCTACGGCACCGGCAACTACGAGAAGTGCGCCGACTGCATGGTCCACAGCGGCTACGAGGCCACGGCCGTGGCCGACACGTTCGCGCATCCGCTCAAGGCGCTTGGCGTGAGCCTGCGCGGCGTAAAGACCGAGGGCGCGATGGCCCCGGACATCCCGCTCGACAAGCAACGTCCTGCCGATTACGTGTTCTCGCGCCACGTAGAGATCAAGCTGGCCGAGATCGGCCGGGCCCAGCCGCGCAAGGAACAGCCGGCCAGGGCGGAGACCACGGCGGCCCACTGAACACCGATGCCCGCGGAAGCTGCGGCCATGGCCGCGACCCTGCTTGGCAGTGCGCTGACCTGCGTGTCGGCGGGCTATGCCGTGGCCGCCGCCATGCTGACGCGGCGCGCGGCCGCGCGTCCTGATCTTCCCGCTACCGGCGGCGAAGTCCGCGCCAGCGTGCTCAAGCCGCTGTGCGGGGCCGAGCCGCGCCTGTACGACAACCTGGCCACGCTGTGCCGGCAATCAGTGACCGGCTACCAGATCGTATGCGGCGTGCGCGATCCGGACGATCCCGCCATTGCCGTCGTGCGGCGCCTGCAGCAGGACTTCCCGGGCACGGACATCACACTGGTCATCGACCCGCGCGTGCATGGCAGCAACCTCAAGGTCAGCAACCTGATCAACCTGGCCGCGCAGGCGCGCCATGACCTGCTGGTCGTGGCCGACAGCGATATCGCCGTGCCGCCCGACTACCTGGTGCGCGTCACCGCGCCGCTGGCCGACCCCGGCGTCGGCATCGTCACCTGCCTGTACCGCGGGCGCCCCGTCGGCGCCTTCTGGGCGAAGCTCGGCGCGCAGTTCATCGACGACTGGTTCGCGCCGTCCGTACGCATTGCGCACGCGGGCGGTTCGCGCCGCTTCGCCTTCGGCGCGACCATCGCGCTGCGCCGCGACACCTTGACGCAGATCGGCGGCTTCGCGTCGCTGTCCGACCGGCTCGCCGACGACTTCTGGCTCGGCGAGCTGACCCGGCAGGCCGGGCTGCGCACAGTGCTATCCGACGTGGTCGTCACCACCGACGTGACCGAGACGCGGCTGGCCGAACTCTGGACGCATGAACTGCGCTGGCTGCGCACCATCCGCTCGCTGAACCCGGCGGGCTTTGCTTTTACCTTCATCACCTTTACGTGGCCGATGCTGGTGCTCGGCGTGGCGTTGTCGCCGACCCCGGCGATGCTGGCGGTTGCCCTGGCGGGACTGGTGGCGCGCTGCACATTGGCCGGATCCCTCTCGGCCGCGGTCAGGTCGCCGCTGCGCGACGTGCTGTTGCTGGCAGGATGGGGCAGTGCGCTGGCGGGCAGGCAAGTGCGCTGGCGCGATCGGATTCTCCCGGTGCGCGATCCAGTTCAGGATGGCAAGGTATTGTGATCGCAACACCACTCGCACGCCGTCCTGTTGTCAATGAAGCTTTTTTAGCTACAATCGTAGCCATAAATGCTTCAATCACTCTCCGATACCCTCTTTGGCGAATATCGCCGCCGCGTGCTGGGTCTGCTCCTGTTGCATCCGGAGGCGTCCTATCACGTGCGCGAGATCGCGCGGCTGACGGACACCGCGCCGGGAACGCTTCACAAGGAACTGAGCAAGCTGGCACAAGCAGGCATCCTGATCCGGGAACCGCGCGGCAACCAGCTCGCATACCGCGCCAATCGAGCGTCGCCGGTGTTCGAGGAGCTGTCCAGCATCATGAGGAAGACTTCTGGGCTGGCAGACGTGCTGACCCAAGCGCTGCAACCTTGCGCGCACGAGATCGACGCCGCTTTCATCTACGGCTCGACAGCAAGCGGACGCGAGACGGCGCAGAGCGACGTGGATATCATGCTGATCGGCGACATTGGCTTCGCGCGGGCTGTACAGCTGCTGTACCCGGCGCAGGCCTCCCTGGCGCGGGAGATCAATCCGAAGGTGCTCTCCCGCCAAGAATGGCGCGCGGGGCTGGCGAACAACGACGCGTTTCTGCGCGACGTGCTGGCCAAGCCGAAGTTATTCGTGATCGGAAGCGACCATGACCTTGGAGAACTTGCTGGGAATCAGCCTGGACGCAATCCAGCCGGATCGTGAACAGATCGCGCGCCTGCTCGCAGCGGCCGAACGCAATCTGAGCGACGCCGGCATCGAAGCGCTTAGCCATGAGAACCGGTTTGATGCAGCCTATAAGGCGATCATGCAAGCCGCGCTCGCGGCACTGCATGCCAATGGCTACCGGACGCTGACCAGCCGGCCCGGCCATCACCAGATAACCTTGCAGTCCCTGACGAAGACGATCGGCTGGCCAGCCGACCGCATGATCCTGCTCGACGCCCTGCGCAAGCAGCGCAATCTTTCCGACTATTCCGGCGACCTCGTGCCGGCTTCGGCCGTACGCGAGTGCATTGCCAATGCCACCGCACTGATCGCTGACGTCAAGGCGTGGCTCCATGCCAACAAGCCGCAGCTGATCTGACCTGACAAAATCAAGGCCGCTATGAAAAAAACCCTCTTCCTCCAGGCCCCCTCCTTCGACGGCTTTGACGGCGGCGCCGGTTCGCGCTACCAGGCAAAGCGCGAGATCAAGTCATTCTGGTACCCGACCTGGCTGGCGCAGCCGGCCGCGCTGGTGCCCGGCAGCCGCGTGCTCGACGCGCCCGCCGATGAACTGACGCCGCAGCAGACGCTCGATATCGCCGTCGACTACGACCTGGTCATCATCCACACCAGCACGCCGTCGTTCCCGACCGATGCCAGGTTCGCCGAGGAGCTCAAGAAGCGCAAGCCCGGCGTGATGATCGGCATGGTCGGCGCCAAGCCGGCAGTCGACCCCGGCGGCACGCTCGGCGCCAGCGACGCGATCGACTTCGTCTGCCGCGAGGAATTCGACTACACCTGCCAGGACGTAGCCGCGGGCAAGCCCCTCAAGGACATTCTCGGGCTGTCGTACCGCCTGCCCGATGGCTCGCTCGAGCACAACGGCCAGCGCCCGATGATCGAGAACATGGACGAGCTGCCCTTCGTGGCCCCCGTCTACCAGCGCGACCTGAAGATCGAGAACTACTTCATCGGCTACCTGAAGCACCCGTACGTGTCGATCTACACGGGGCGCGGCTGCCGTTCGCGCTGCACTTTCTGCCTGTGGCCGCAGACGGTCGGCGGACACCGCTACCGCACGCGCTCGGCCGAGAGCGTGATCGCCGAGGTGAAATGGATCAAGGAGAACATGCCCGAGGTGAAGGAGATCATGTTCGACGACGACACCTTCACCGATTTCAAGCCGCGCGTGGAGGAAATCGCGCGCGGGCTCGGCAAGCTCGGCGTGACGTGGTCGTGCAATGCCAAGGCCAACGTGCCGTACAGCACGCTCAAGATCATGAAGGAGAACGGCCTGCGCCTGCTGCTGGTCGGCTATGAATCGGGCGACGACCAGATCCTGCTGAACATCAAGAAGGGCCTGCGCACGGATATCGCGCGCCGCTTCACCGAAGATTGCCGCAAGCTCGGCATCCAGATCCACGGCACCTTCATCCTGGGCCTGCCCGGCGAAACGCAGGAGACCATCGAGAAGACCATCGCCTACGCCAAGGAGATCAATCCGCACACCATCCAGGTGTCGCTGGCGGCGCCCTACCCCGGCACCACGCTGTACCAGCAGGCGGTCGACAATGGCTGGCTCGAAGAGAACAAGGTCATCAACCTCGTCAATGACAAGGGCGTGCAGCTCGCGGCAATCAGCTATCCGCACCTGTCGAAGGAAGAGATCTACCGCGGCGTGGAGCGCTTCTATAAGCAGTTCTACTTCCGTCCCGGCAAGATCTGGGAGATCGTGCGCGAGATGCTGGGCAGCTGGGACATGATGAAGCGGCGCCTGCGCGAAGGCGTGGAGTTCTTCCGCTTCCTGAGTTCACGCGAGGCCTGATCCTGCCGTCCCATAGCACCACCGCCGCCTCCGCCACGCGTCGCGCGCGCGGCCTGATCATCACCGCCGACGACTTCGGCCTGCATACCGCCGTCAACGAGGCGGTGGAACTTGCGCATCGCGACGGCGTGCTCAACGCGGCCAGCCTGATGGTGTCCGCGCCCGAAGCCGCCGACGCGGTCGCGCGCGCGAGACGGCTGCCATCGCTGCGCGTAGGACTGCATGTCGTGCTGGCCGATGGTCCGGCAATGCTGCCGCGCGCGGCCATTCCCGATCTCGTCGATGCGCAGGGCCGCTTCGGCTCGGCCATGGCGCGCGACGGCTGCCGCTTCTTCTTCCTGCCGCATGTGCGGCGCCAGCTCGCCGCGGAGATCCGCGCGCAGTTCGAGGCATTCGCCGCGACCGGCCTGCCGCTGGATCACGTCAATACGCACAAGCACTTCCACCTGCATCCGACCGTGCTGTCGCTGATCCTGTCGATCGGTCGTGAGTTCGGCCTGCGCGCCGTGCGGCTGCCGCTGGAATCCGACGCGCCGCTGCTGCTGCGCCCGTGGCTGGCGCTGCTGCGCCGGCGGCTGCGGCGTGCCGGCATCGCGCACAACGACTACGTGGTCGGCATCGCAAACAGCGGCGCCATGGATGAAGCCGTGCTGCTGGCCGCGCTCGCGAAGCTGCCCGACGGCATCGGTGAAATCTACCTGCATCCGGCGGTCACGTCGGGCGCGGCCATCGCGCCGACCATGGCAGGCTACCGCCACGCCGACGAACTGGCCGCGCTGCTGTCGCCGCGTGTGCGCGCGGCCCTCGATGCGGCCGGGGTGCGGCGCGGCGGCTTTGCCGACGTGCTGGCGACGGCCTGAGCCCACTCACATGAAACGCATTGCCTACCTGACCGGCCTGCTGGGCCTGCTCGCGCTCACCGCCCTTGTCGTCCATGAGGGCATTGGCGACATCGCCACCGTGATGGCGCAGGGCGGCTGGCTCCTGCTCCTGCTGGTGCCGCTGCACGCGCTGCCCCTGCTGCTCGATGCGCAGGGCTGGCGGGTGCTGCTGACCTCCGCCGACCCCGAAGAAAATGCCGGCCTCGGCTTCCTGACGTGGGTAGCCGCCGTGCGCGAAGCCGTGAACCGCCTGCTGCCGACCATGAGCATTGGCGGCGAACTGGTCGGCATGCGGCTGAGCCGGCTGCGCATCCGCGACACCACGGCGGTCACCGCCACCATCGTCGTCGAGGTCATGATCACGCTGTTCGCCCAGTACCTGTTCTCGGCGCTCGGCGTGCTGATGCTCGTCGCCGCGCTGCAGGACAGCGGCCAGGCCTGGGTCATCCTGACCGGGCTGGTGCTGTCGCTGCCGGTGCCCATAGCATTCGCGCTGTCGCTGCGCCACGCGGCGCTGTTCGAGAAGCTGGAAGGTGCCGCGCGCAAGCTGTTCGGCGAGGACCACCGCATCGTCGCCATGATCGACGGCGCACGGCTCGATGCCGAGATCCGCGCGCTCAACCGGCGCCCGCGCGAACTGCTGGCGGCGATGGGCTGGCAACTGGCAGGGATGGTCAGCGGCACGCTAGAAGTTTGGTTCGCGCTGATGCTGCTGGGCCACCCGGTGCCGTTCTGGCAAGCCATGGCCATCGAAGCACTCACGCAGGCTGTGCGCCACATGGCCTTCTTCGTGCCAGCCGGCCTCGGCGTGCAGGAGGCCGTGGTGATGCTGCTTGGCCAGGCACTGGGCATGGACGCCCATGTGTCGCTGGCCCTGGCACTGGTCAAGCGCGCGCGGGAAGTCCTGTTCGGCGTGCCCGCGCTGCTGTCGTGGCAATGGTTGGAACTGCGCCGCTGGCGGCGCGGGACAACGGGCGAGGTTGCGCCGTGAGATAAGGCAAGATAAGGCCCGCCGCCCTGGGCCTAGCCTGCCTGCCGCGCGTTATGGTCGACGAGGTACTTCACCAGCCCATCGACGCCGCCACGCGAGACGATATCGGCAAACTGCTTGCGGTACACCTCGATCAGCCACGCGCCCATCATATTGATGTCATAGATCTTCCAGCCGCCGGGCGTGCGCTGCAGGCGGTAGTCGATCTGCATCTCCTCGCCGTTGTTGAGCACGCGCGATTCCACCACCACGTCGCCGGAACCGCCCCCGGCCTGCGCCGGCTTGAAGCGGAACTTCACATTCTGCTCGCGCAGCTGCGACAGGGACACGGCATAGCTGCGCACGAGCAGCGTCGTGAACTGTTCGTTGAGCTGCTTCTGCTGTTCCGGCGTGGCATTGCGCCATGCGCTGCCGACCGCCAGCCGCGTGGTGCGGCTGAAATCCGTATAGGGCAGGAACTGCTTCTGGACCACCGCGGTGATCTTCGCGAGGTCGCCGCCGCGGGTTTCGGGGGTGGTCTGGATGGTCGTGATCACGCCTTCCACGGCCGCCTGCACCAGGCGTTCCGGCGCTGCCTTGAGGTCGCCGGGCTGCACCGTCTGTGCCTGCGCCGTCGCTACCATGGCCACCGCCGCAACGGGCGCAAGGGAAATCAAACCGAATCTGTTCATGCCGATGTCTGCTGCAAGATGCGTTTGAAAATGGCCCCGGGGCCCGCTGCGCGTGGCGCCCGGGATGCCGGGCCAGTATAGCGGAACGCGACTTGCCGACCGGGTGCGGCGGCGGGTGCGGCTAGTGCGCCACGCAAGCAGGCCGATCCCGCGCCAGCCGGTATACTCGCGGATCGAGCCCTGTCCCGAGCACCCCATGCTGACTTCGCTGTTGACCCGCCTCGTCAGGCTCGCCACGACCCGCGCCTGGCTGGTGATCGTGGCGGCCCTGCTGCTCACCGCCGCCAGCGGCTTCTATGTGGCGCGGCACTTCGCCATCAACACGGATATCAATCGCCTGCTCGAATCCGATGCCCCGTGGGCCCGGCGCGACGCAGCCATCGGCAAGGCCTTTCCCCAGCGCGGGCAGATGGTCCTGGCCGTGGTGCAGGCCCCCGCGTCGGAACTGGCCGATGCCGCGGCCAACGAACTCGCCGAAGCGCTGCGGCGCCATCCGGAGCACTTCCGCTCGGTCAGCCAGCCGGGCGCGGGCGAATTCTTTGCCCGCAACGGCCTGCTGTTCGCGCGCACGACCGAAGTCGATGAGATCACGCGGCAGCTCGTCCAGGCACGCCCGCTGCTCAACCAGCTGGCGCACGACCCGACCCTGCGCGGGCTTTCCGACACGCTTTCCGTCACGCTCGGCCTGCCGCTGACGATGGGCCAGGTCAAGCTGGCCGATATGGACAGCCTGCTGGGCGCCAGCGCGGGCGCGCTGGAGCGTGTCCTGGCCGGCAAGCCGGCCGCGATGTCATGGGTGGGCCTGCTCGACGACAGCGTCAAGCCGGACAAGGAGGGGCGCGTCTTCAGCTTCATCTCGGTCAGCCCGGTGCTCGACTACAGCGACCTGCAGGCCGGCGCCGCCGCCGCCGACGCCATCCGCGCCGCGGCCGCCGAACTGAAACTGGCCCAGCGCTACCAGGCCAGCGTGCGCCTGACGGGGCCGCAGCCGCTGGCCGACGACGAATTTGCCTCGGTCAGCGAGGGCGCCGCGCTCAATGGCCTGCTGACAGTGCTGGTGGTGGTGCTGATCCTCTGGATGGCATTGCGCTCCATTCGCCTGATCCTGTCGGTGCTGGCCAGCCTGTTCACGGGCCTGCTGGTCACCGCGGCGCTGGGCCTGGCCATGGTGGGCGCGCTGAACATGATCTCGGTCGCGTTCGCGGTGCTGTTCGTCGGCCTGGGCGTGGACTTCGGCATCCAGTTCGGCGTGCGCTATCGCGCCGAACGCCATGACCGCGGCCATATTACCGAGGCGCTGGAACACGCCGCGCAGGCTACCGCGATGCCGCTGTCGCTGGCGGCCGCGGCCACGGCGGCCGCGTTCTTCTGCTTCCTGCCGACCGATTTCCGCGGCGTCGCGGAACTGGGCCAGATTGCCGGCGTCGGCATGATGGTGGCGTTCCTGACGACGTTCACGATGCTGCCCGCGCTGATCCAGGTCCTGCAACCGCGCGGCGAAGCGGAGGCGCCGGGCTTTGGCTGGCTGGCCCCGGCCGATGCGTTCTTCGAGCGCTACCGCAGGCCGGTGCTGCTGGCCACCTGCGCGGCGATCCTGCTTGGATCGCCGCTGTTGCTGCGCCTGCGTTTCGACTTCGATCCGCTGCACCTGAAGGACCCGCATTCGGAATCGATGGCGACGCTGCTGGCGCTCAAGGATGCGCCGGAAGCCGGCACCGACGATGTCACGGTGCTGGCGCCGTCGCTCGATGCCGCGCGCGGGATCGCAGCCAAGGTATCGCCACTGCCCGAAGTGGCGCGCGTCGTCACGCTGCAGACTTTCATTCCCGACGACCAGCCGGCCAAGCTTGCGGCCATCGGCACGGCCCGCACCGCGCTGATGCCCGTGCTCACGCAGCAGACCGCCACGCCGGCCAGCGATATGGCGCGCGTCAACGCGCTGCGCAATGCCGCGCGCCAGCTCGCCATCGCGGCCGATGAGCACCCTGAGGTCGGCGCGGCGCAGGCCACACGCCTGTCAAAGGTACTGAAGCAGCTTGCGGACGCGGATGCCGCCACGCGCGACCGCGCCGAGCAGGCCATTGCGCTGCCGCTGCGCCTAGCGCTGGGCCGCCTGCGCCAGATGCTCGACGCGCGCCCGGTCACGCAGCAATCCCTGCCGCCCGAGATCACGCGCGACTGGCTGGCGCAGGACGGACGCGCACTGGTCAGCATCACCCCACGGCTGCCGCAAGAGGACGGCATCGAGCGCGAAGCCGCGCTCAACCTGTTCATGGACGCGGTGCTGCGCGTGGAGCCCGATGCCACGGGCGGCCCGATCGCCATTCGCGGCTCGGCCGACACGATCATGGGCGCCTTTGCGCAGGCGGGCGCCTGGGCCGTGCTGTCCATCACCGTCCTGTTGTGGATTGCCCTGCGCCGCTTTGGCGATGTGCTGCGCACGCTGATCCCGCTGCTGGTGTCGGCCATTGTCACGCTCGAACTGTGCGCGGCGTTCGGCATCGCTCTGAACTTCGCCAACGTGATCGCGCTGCCGCTGCTGCTGGGCATCGGCGTCGCTTTCAAGATCTATTACGTGATTGCGTGGCGCCACGGCAAGACCAAGCTGCTGCAGTCCAGCCTGACGCACGCCGTGCTCTACAGCGCCGCCACCACCGCCACGGCATTCGGCAGCCTGTGGCTGTCGCAGCATCCGGGCACCGCGAGCATGGGCAAGCTGCTGGCGCTGGCGCTCCTGTGCACGCTGGTAGGCGCCGTGTTCTTCCAGCCGATCCTGATGGGCCGCCCGCGCGAAGGCGCGCACCGGCCCCACGCCACACCCGCTGAATAACGATAACCACCCCGACTCAACCGTTGCACCATGTCGCTCCCCCCTCTGACACGCCGACCCGCGCGGCTGGCTTTCCTTGCTCCCGCAGTGCTGCTTGCGGCCGGCTGCGCCACCGGGCCGCAGGCCAATCCCGACGACCCGCTCGAACCGATGAACCGCGTCGTCTTCAAGGTCAACGACAAGCTCGACCAGTACGTCGCCACCCCGGTCGCAAAGGGCTACAAGGCGGTCACGCCGCAGCCCGTGCGCACCGCGGTGACCAACTTCTATTCGAATATCGCGGACGTCGGCAACTTCGCCAATAACCTGCTGCAGGGCAAGGGCGTGGACGCGGCCGAGAGCCTGATGCGGGTGGCGATCAATTCCGTGCTGGGGATTGGCGGGCTGATCGACATAGCCACGCCGGCCGGCCTGCAGAAGCATTCGCAGGACTTCGGGCTGACGCTGGGAACGTGGGGCGTGCCATCGGGGCCCTACCTGGTGCTGCCGTTTTTCGGCCCGAGCTCGTTCCGGGATGGCGTAGGCCTGTATGTAAATTTCCAGTTCGACCCGACCACCTACATGGATCCGGCCTGGCGTAATTCGCTGTTTGCCATGAACGTGGTGGACGTGCGCACCAACCTGCTGGGCGCGACCGACCTGCTCTCGCTGGCGGCGCTGGACAAGTACGCGTTCGTGCGTGACGCCTATGTGCAGCGCCGGCGCTACTTGCTGGATGGCGGCAGCAGCAAGCTGCCCAACTATGGCGACGACGAGGAAACGGAAGGCGCCGCCATGCCATCGCCATCGCCATCGCCATCGCCATCGCCGGCACCGGCATCCGCGCCGGCGGCGGAACCGGCAGTGCCTGTGGCGCCCGCCTCCGGGGCGCCGCAGCAGTAAGGCTCAGGAACGCAGGAACTCAGCCGCCGATGCCAAGCAGCACCACCTCGAACGTGAGCGTGGCGTTCGGCGGAATGGTGCCCGGCACGCCGCGCGCACCGTAGGCGGTGGCCGCCGGGCACGTCAGCTTGGCCTTGCCGCCCACCTGCATGGTCTGCACGCCTTCGGTCCAGCACGGGATGACGCGGTTCAGCGGAAACGAGATCGGCTGGCCGCGCTTGTACGAGCTGTCGAACTCCGTGCCGTCGGCAAGCGTGCCGCGGTAATGCACCTGGACCGTGTCGGTGGCCTTGGGCGACGGACCGGTGCCCTTGACCAGGTGCTGGATGGTCATGCCCGAAGGCAGCGTCTGCGGCGCTGCGGCCGCCGGTGCCGGTGCCGGTGCCGAGGCGCCCGGCGCGGCCGCCACGGCGGCACAGGCGAAGGTCATGGCGCTGAGGAGCAGAGCGATTCGTTTCATGGAGAATCCGGTTGCAGCGGCGTAGTGGAAAGAGCGGGCAGTGTAACCGACGCCCGCATCTGCGGCGCCTGCCCGGTCCACAGGCTTACGCCAGGAACAGCCGGTAGGCCGGATTTGCGCTCTCGTCCCAGTGCGGATAGCCGAGTCCGGCCAGCACGCTGTCACAGGTCGGCCGTGCGGCCTCGGGTACCTGGATGCCGACCAGCACCGAGGCCGCATCGCCGCCATCGTTGCGATAGTGGAAGAGGCTGATGTTCCAGTCTTCCGGCAACGCGCGCAGGAAGGTCGTCAGCGCACCGGGCCGCTCCGGGAACGCAAAGCGGAACAGGCGCTCGCCGCCAGCCAGCGCGGAACGCCCGCCCACCATATGCCGCAGGTGCTGCTTGGCCAGTTCATCGCCAGTGAGATTGACCGTGGCAAAACCCTGCGCGCTGAACGCGCCGGCGATCTGCGCGGACTCGGCCCGGTCACGGATGCGCATGCCGACGAACACATGCGCGGTATGCGCATCGGCAATGCGGTAGCTGAACTCGGTGATGCTGCGGGTGCCCGCCAGGTCGCAGAAGCGCAGGAAGCTGCCGCGCGCCTCGGGCATCGTCACCGCGAACACGGCCTCGCGCGCATCGCCGATCTCGGCACGCTCGGCGACAAAGCGCAAGCGTTCGAAGTTGATATTGGCGCCCGATGTCACGGCCACCAGCGTCCCGCCCTGCATGCCACGCTGTTGCGCGTATTGCTTGGCCGCGGCGACTGCCAGCGCGCCGGCGGGCTCCAGTACGCTGCGCGTGTCCTCGAACACGTCCTTGATGGCCGCGCATACGGCATCGGTGCTCACGGTCATGACATCGTCGAGATACTGGCGGCACAGGCGGAAGGTTTCTTCGCCGACCAGTTTCACCGCGGTGCCGTCCGAGAACAGGCCAACCTCATCGAGCTCCACGCGCCGGCCGGCACGCAGCGATTGCGCCATCGCGCACGAGTCCTGCGTCTGCACCCCGATCACGCGGACTTCCGGGCGCACCGCCTTGACGTAAGTGGCAACGCCGGCGGCAAGGCTGCCGCCGCCGATCGGTACGAAGATCGCATCCAGCGGCCCGCGATGGCGCGCGAGGATCTCCGCGCCCACGGTGCCCTGCCCCGCGATCACGTCCGGATCGTCGAAGGCCGGGATAAAGGTCAGGCCCAGCTCCTTCTGCAGGTGCATGGCGTGACGCCACGCATCGGTGTAGGACGCTCCCGCCTGGACCACCTCGACCGTGGGCCCGCCATGCGCGCGCACGGCATCGACCTTGACCTGCGGTGCCGTGGTCGGCACCACGATCACCGCGCGCACGCCCAGGTGCGCCGCCGACAGCGCCACGCCCTGCGCGTGGTTGCCCGCCGACGCGGTGATCACGCCTCGCTGCAGCGCCTGCGCATCCAGGTTTGCCATCCGGTTGTATGCGCCGCGGATCTTGAACGAGAACACCGGCTGGTTGTCTTCGCGCTTGAGCCAGATGGCGTTGCCGGTGCGCGCGGACAGGTTGTGCGCAAGCTCGAGCTCGGTTTCGCGCGCAACGTCGTAGACGCGTGCGTTCAGGATGCGCTTGAGATAGCTGTTCTGGTCGGGAACGCCTGGTGAAAAAACATCGCGATGCTCGCTGGCGGGCTCGACGGCGTGTACGGACATGACGGGACTCCTGTGCTGGATTCGTGCCCAGGAGGCGGAAACGAAAAACCCGCCTCAGGGGCGGGTTTTGCGGAAACTGATCTAAGGACGCGCGCTAACCCACCATTCCAGGAATGGTGATAATAATCAGCGCGATGTCGTTGTGACGGCGGTCCATGGACGAAAGCTTGTCGGACCCGGGGCGATTTGTCAATCTTGCGATCCGGCGAGTGACGAGGCGTGACGCGGTGAATGGCCCGCGGCTGAACGCGCGGGCCGGTCGGAGACTCAGGTAATTATGTTGAAGACCAGGCCCAGCGCAATCGCTGCGCCGATTGTTTCCACTGCTGCCAGCGCGATCAGGTTCTTCACAATGAAGGCGTCTTCCTGCTTGGTCACCATGTTGTAGTCTCCGTAGGAATCCATATCCGACCGGGAGGCGATGGGCCAACACCAACACTAAACACTTGCAGCCCGATCTTCCGTCCAGCCACGTCTTGTGCGCGATTCCAGTAGACTCCAATGCCACCGCCGGCGAAAGCTGGCACAAACCCGAATATTGCGACGTGGCGAATGGGCGGAAAGTAAGGTGTTGCCGCAGGACGCTCGGCTTCAGTAAATTGCCGGAAGAACCGTAACTGTATAAGGCAGGCCCTGGCCTTTGTTTGCATCTTTTCCGAATTGACCGGCATGGAACCCATCTCATTTGAATTCGTTTCCGTGGAGGAAGCGAAGCAGATCCTGGACGGCGCACCACCCGCGCAGGCCGAGCCGGACTGGCCCAGCCTGCGGCGACCCGTGCCGCCCGACACGATGTCACTGACCCCCACGGCAATACGCTGGCTGGCCGCGCTGCCGCCTGAAGCCCGGCCGCTGGAACTGTGCCGCCGCTTTCCGCGCATCGGCAACCAGCTCGCTGCGTTGTGGAGCCACCCCGACGGCATCCTTGCGTACCTGGAAGACCTGCTGATCGACAAGCGCGGAGGCCGCCAGGGTTTTCCGGACGGCATCGCACTGGAGCTCTCCCGGCTGCAGGAACACCTGCGGCCGCCCCAGTCCTAGCGCGATATGGGTCTTTGGGGGGTCTCAGCGGAGTCTTAGCGGCGCATCGCTTGCATTCTGCGAATCCTCTGGTACAATGTGCAGCTCACTTGCCCAGGTGGCGGAATTGGTAGACGCACTAGGTTCAGGTCCTAGCGGTGGCAACACTGTGGAGGTTCGAGTCCTCTCCTGGGCACCAAGATTTGGAAAAGGCTTGCTTCGGCAAGCCTTTTTTCATTGGCGCACAGGAAACACCTATGGAAGCGTCAAACGCCAATGACGTGCGCGGAGGGCAGAACCCGCGCGGTACTCATGACCAGCCGTCACGGATCCGCATGATGGTCTGGCGCGACACGCGCAGCGTACGGGCCAGTTCGCTGATCGGTGTGCCGACGCGAATCGCGGCACGGATTTCCTCGTGCGTGTGAGGCTCGAGCAAAGGCTTGCGGCCCAGCCGGGCACCGCGACTGACGGCTTCCTGCGCGCTCTGCTTCATGCGCGCGCTGCGCCCTTGCCGCTCCAGCCCGTCAACCGCTTGCAGCGTCCGCAGCACTGCGGAGCCGGGTGCGCTCAGGTCTTCATCGCCCACTTCCACGCAATGTACCCGGACGCCCAACTCATGGCAGCGCTGCGCCGTGGCAATGACGTCGCGCAGATTGCAGCCCAGGCTCGCGAGCGTCGCGGTCACGATAGTGTCTCCGGCGCGCAAGCGCTGCAGTAGCTGCAGGAATGCGGGCCGCTGCACGGCCGGGCCCGTCCCGGATGCGCGCTCCCACCAGGCGTTGCCGATATTGACCACGTAACCCGCGGCATCGAGCGCCATGCATTCGCTTTCGAATTCGCCAAGGCTGCCTGCCTGGTTCGTATAGAGATACACGGACGGCATTTGATCTCCTTGCCGCTTCCGGGCGGCATGCTACTGTCCGGAATCGTAGCATTCCTGACAGCTCGATGATATGCCGGCGCCGATAACCTTCCTTACCATCTCTTCATCGAGCAGAAATAAATACAAGGCCCCTTTGCACCCATGCATGCGGGCCAACTGCCACTGGAGACAGAAAAGTGCCGATGACGACGCAACAGTACTATAACCATATCGTCGAAGGTTCCGCGACATTGCTGTCCGACGATACCTGGCAAGCGGCAGGTAGCGTGGTGCAAGCAGGCGCTGTGCTTGTGCAGTCGGGCACCCTGGGCCTCTTCCGGACCCGTGAACGCGCCCAGGCCCAGGGGCTGGCGTGGGCGAAGAGCTGGATCGACACGCACTCCGACTCGCCAGCCGCCTCGCCCGCTCCTTCCGGCAGCGACCATTCCGGTACGCCGAAGCCGAAAGCCACCCCCAGCACGCGCACAGCCCCAGACTGTGCGGCCAGGCAACTACTGGACATCGAAAGACATATCTGCGAAGTGCGCGGCAACCTCCGCAGGCAAATTCGTTTCGCGCGACAGCTTCGCGCGGATGGCCTGCCGACGGAGTTCACCGAGATGCTGTTGCACACCTTGTGCCAGACCGTGACGTCGTTGCGCAAGCAGCGCAACCGTCTGCGGCAGCAGCTTGCCACCGCTTCGCGGTCCCGGCCGCGAAGCCGCTAGGCAGGGCGGCAGGGAGAGGAAAACAGATCGAGGCGTGGAACCAGCCCGAAGAGACCCGAAGTGCGGGCTGGTTCCAGACGCCGTGACAGCTTCAGCCCTTGCGAAGCCGCATCAGCGTGGTCAGCAAGGTGTCCAGCACGATGGGCTTGGACACATGGGCATCAAAGCCCGCCTGCAGCGCCGCGTCGACGTCGCGCTGTTGCCCGTAGCCGCTGAGCGCGACTGCGGTCAGGTTTGCCAGGCCAGAAAGCTGGCGGGCTGCTCGCAGAAGTTCGTAGCCGTCCATGCCGGGCATGCCGAGATCGGACAGCAGCAGGTCCGGCGGATTCGACTCCATTTCCCTGAGCGCCGCCTGGGCGTCCGTGGCAACCTGGACAACGGCGCCTTCCGATTCGAGCAGCATCCGGAACGTCTCGACCGTGGGCGCATCGTCGTCCACGAGCATCACGCGCATGCCGCGCAGCAATGACGCGGTCACCGGCCCCTCGCCATCGTCGGGCCGCAGGCTGGCACCTGCCGGCAACGCTACGGTAAAGGTGGCACCAAGGCCAACGCCGGCGGAATCCGCGCTGACCGTGCCGCCATGCAGTGTCACCAGTTCCTTGACCAGCGACAGCCCGATGCCAAGACCGGATTGCCGGCCGCGCGGGCCGCCCCCCTGGTGGAACATGTCAAAGATATGGGGCAACGCCTGCGGCTCGATGCCATGACCGCTGTCCCGCACGATGAGCCTGGCGCGCTCGCCCTCGTTCTCCAGCTTGACGTCGACCTTGCCGCCGTCACGCGTGAACTTGAGCGCATTGCTGATCAGGTTCCAGACCACCTGCTCGATGCGCGTGACATCCGCATGGATCCACACAGGCGTCTTGGGCAGTTCGCAGTGCAGCGTCAGGTGCTTGCGCGCCGCGTCATCGGACACGGCCTCGCACACGCGCTGCACGACTTCGCGCCAGTCCAGCGCCTCCCGCGTGAGCGAGAGCTTGCCGGTGCGCACGCGCGACATATCGAGCAGGTCGTCGATGATTTGCGCCTGGTTCTGCACCGTGCGCTGGATCGTCGCCGTGGCACGCGCAATCAGCGGATTGCGCCGGGCCTCAGTCGAGCGCGAGATCAGTTCGCTGCTCGCGCTGATCAGGTTCAGGGGGTGCTTGAGCTCGTGCGAAACGACGGCCAGGAATTCGTCGCGCCGCGCCTGGTCTTCGTCGTGCCGCCAGGCCGACTCATTGCGCGGCGCGCCCTGCGGCAGCGCCTCGTCGAGGTCACGCGCGATCTTGGCGTAACCGCTGATGCCGCCGCCTTCGAGCCGCGACAGCACGCCGCTGGAGCGAAAGCGCGTGCCGTCCTTGCGCACGTGCCAGCGGTCTTCCTCGACACGCCCGTACTTGCGGGCCTGCGCCATCTCCTCTGCCGGCACGCGTTCTTCACGGTCCTCGGGCGTGTACAGGACATCAGCCGCCCTGCCCAGCATCTCCGCCTCGTCGTAGCCGAAGATGCGCTGCGCGCCGACATTCCAGCTCGTGACGCGACCGTCGTCGTCGAACGTGATGATGGCGTAGTCGCGCGTGCTTTCCGCGACGATGCGCATGCGCTGCTCGCCATCGCGAAGACGCTCCTCCGCGGCACGGCGAGACGTGATGTCGATGAACGACAGCACGGCGCCGTCGATACGGTCCTCGGTGGTCCGGTAGGGCAGAAAACGCGCCAGGTACCAGTGGCCGTCGCTGCTGCGCACCTCGCGCTCGATCAGCCGCAGCGAATCGAAGGCTTCGGCGGCATCGTCCGACAGCTTGTCGTACTCGAGCCGGTGCGTAATGTCGAGCAACGACCGTCCGATATCCGACGGGATGATGCTGAACACATCCGTGGCCCGAGGCGTATAGCGCTTGATGCGGATATTGCGGTCCACGAAGATCGTGCCGATGTCGTTGACCGTGATCAGGTTCTGCAGGTCGTCGTTGATCTTGCTGGTTTCCTCGACCTTCGACTTGAGCTCGGCATTGACGGTCGTAAGCTCCTCGTTGATCGATTGCAGCTCTTCCTTGCTGGTCTCGAGTTCTTCCGTGGCGGAACGCAGTTCCTCGTTAATGGCCTGCAGTTCCTCGTTCGACGCCTTGAGTTCCTCGGTCGAGGTCTCCGACTGCTCGATCGTGGCCTGCAGCTGCTCCTTGGTACGCTGCAGCTCGCTTTCCAGCTGGCTGACCATCGGGTCGCGCTGCGGCTTTGACGCGGTGGCATCCGCCTCGGCCATGCTGTCCTCGACCTCGTCGAACAGGATCAGCACGAAGTCCGCGTTGGCTTCGACATCATGGACGGGCCGCGCGATCATGTTCACGTAGAAGGACCGGCCATCGCGCTGGAGTTGCACGCGGCGCGCTTCCACGCTGTGGTTCGCCTGCAGGGCCTGGAAGATCGCGGTACGCAGCTCCAGCCGCAACTCCGGGCGCACCGCCGCGATGATGTTGTGCGACGGTTCACCGCCCGCATACTGCAGGAAGCGGCCGGCACGGTCCGACAGGTGAACGATGTTCGACTCGCGGCTGACCAGCACGCTGGGCGGCGCATGCTGCTCGATCACGCGCTGGTGCAGGTCGCCGAACGAGAACTTGCGCCGCCCCGCGTGCGGCGCGACCATCATCGGCAGGCTGGAGACCATGGTCGCCGGCGCCTGCGGCATGGGCGCTTCGGCGCGCACCGCCACGTTGGCGCGATAGATCCGAGCCTTCTTGTCGACCACGCTGAACAGGTTGCCGACGCTGTCCGCGGCCTCCGAGCCGCCCAGGAAAAGGTAGCCGCCCGGGCGCAACGCAAAATGGAAGGTGCGCAGCACCTCGAGCTGGGCCTCCCGGTCGAGGTAGATCAGCATGTTGCGGCAGCACACCATGTCCAGCCGCGAGAATGGCGGATCGCGCAACACATTGTGCAACGCGAACAGTACATGCTCGCGCAGCTCCTTCTTGACCCGGTAGTGCCCGGCATCCCGCGCCAGGAACTGGCGCATGCGGCCGGCATCGACGTCGGCAAGGATGGATTCCGGATACAGCCCGGAACGTGCCACTGCGATGGCCCGCTCATCGATGTCGGTCGCGAAGACCTGGTACGGCACGGCTTCCCCCGCGTCTGCGCTCGCCTCCTGCAACAGCATGGCGAGCGAGTAGGCTTCCTCGCCGGTGGCGCAACCCGCGCTCCAGACGCGAATCGGATCGCCCTCGGCACGCCGGCGCTCGATGATCTGCGGCAGCACCTCCGTACGCAGCGCATCGAAGGCCTCGCGGTCGCGGAAGAAATTGGTCACGCTGATCAGCATGTCCTGCAGCAGCAGCGGCGTTTCGTCGGGATTCGCGTGCAGGAAGTCGCGGTACTCGGCAAGCTCGCTGAGCCCGTTCACCTGCATGCGCCGCTCGATGCGGCGCAGGACGGTGGCGCGCTTGTACTGGCGGAAGTCATGCGAGGTGCGCGTGCGCAGGATCACCATGATCTCGCGCAGGACGTGCTCGGTATCGGGGGCAGCCGCCGCCACGCTGTCGCCCGAGCCCTCATCCGACGTCAAGTGGATGCGGTTGACGTTGGACCAGAACTCCATGAGCTTCTGCGGCATCTCCGGTACCGGCAGGATGATGTCGACGTGCCCGGTACTGACTGCCGCACGCGGCATGCTGGGAAACGCCGCATCCTCGGGCTGCTGCGCCAGCACGATGCCCCCCAGCTCCTTCACGCGCGTGATGCCGACCGATCCATCGGCCCCCGCTCCCGACAGCACGATGGCCGCGGCACGTTCGTGATGGGCCTCGGCCAGCGAACGGAAGAACAGGTCGATGGCGGCGCGGCGGCTGCCTTGCTGCGCTTCCGATTCGACGCGGAGGTAGCCATCGACCATCAACAACGTCTTGGACGGCGCAATGATGTAAACATTGTTGGGTTCGATGGCCGTGACGTCGCTCACTTGCAATACCGGCATCGAAGTCACGGCGCCGATCATTGCGGGCAGATGGCTCGCGTGATCGGGAGCGAGGTGTACCACGATCACGTAGGCCGCGCCGGTGCGCCCCGGCAAGGCCTCGAAAAATGTCTTGAGCGCTTCGATGCCGCCGGCCGACGCACCAATGCCGACAACGGGAAAGGAAAGCTGGCTTGGAAGCGACTTCACTTCGGAAGGTGCCATTGGTGCGTAAATTCTTGCTGAAAATGGTGGGTAGAAGGAAATATTACTACGCTGATCCCTCGCCGGCGCATCCCGCGTGGCACCGCCAGCGCGGTGAAGCGGGACGCGGCATGGCGTGGCGCCAAAGAGCCTTGGCGCGGCAGCGAGGCAGGCGCGCGGGCCGCACTGCGCGACACGCCGCACCTTTTCCCCCATTTTCCGCATTTCCCGCCTTGGCATTGATACGCGGCTGCGGCGTCATTACCGGCGGTTGTAGTTTCTTCCGCTCACACCAGCATGCCGGACGCCTGCGCACCGCATCGCGATGTCAAACCGGCGGCATGGCAGGCGGGCATGCGGGTTGCTCCACGAATGCACCTGCAACCGTACGGAGACTGCAATGGATCCCAATCTCACCTCGAATCAGGGCGCCGCCATCGTTGGCAGCGGTATCGGCGAAGGCCCCGGCCCCGAAGTCATGGCGGCATCGAGCCTGGACGACACCAAGGTCTATTCATCCGACGACCAGCACGTCGGCGAGATCAAGGAGATCATGATCGACGTCCCGCGCGGCCGGGTGGCCTACGCGGTCCTCACGACTGGCGGGTTCCTCGGCATGGGCGATACGCTGCACGCGATCCCGTGGGGGGCGCTGGTCATGGACACGGACGCGAAATGCTTCCGCCTGGGCCTGACCGCAGACCGCATCAAGAACGCGCCGGGCTTCAACAAGAACAGCTGGCCCAGCATGGCCGACCCGCAATGGGCGACCGAAGTGCATCGCTACTACGAGCGCGAGCCGTACTGGATTGGCAATCCGCCGCTGTTGTGAGCCCTGTTGACGGCATGCCTGGCGTTGCACCCGGGGCCGTGGCGGGCGCCATGGGCCCTGGCTGCGATGCCAGGCACCGCGGCATCGCCACGGCGCGGGCGGCCAGGGGCATGAAGCTTGCACAGGCATTGCATCCCGCCCGATGGCACTACAGGAGCTTGCCGTGACCGCTACCCGTTTCCCAGGACATCTCGCCGCCGCCATGGTGTTCTTCGTCGTCATCCCCGCGCACGCCGCGCCATCTGCGTCCGACACCGAATTCATGAAGAAAGCCGCCCAGGCCGGGACCATGGAGATCGATGCCAGCAGGCTGGCCCAGCAGAAGGCCAATGACAGTTCAGTCAAGGACTTTGCGGCCCGGATGATAAAGGACCATCAGGCCGCGGCGGATGAACTCAAGCAGCTTGCCAGCCGCAAGCAGGTGGCGCTCCCGGCGGCGCCGGACACCTCGGACAGCGCAACGCTGGACGCGCTCAAGGGCCTGAACGGCGCGGCATTCGACCGCCGCTATACGGACAGCGTTGGCGTACAGGCGCACATGCAAGCCGTGGAGTTGTTCCGCCGGGCTTCCCAGACCGCTACCGATAGCGACGTCAAGTCCTTCGCGACAAAGACGCTGCCGACCCTCGAACACCACCTCGACATGGCGCGCAACCTGGCGGCGAAAAGCAAGTGAACGCGTGAGCAGCGCCCCGGTGCGCCATGGCCATGTCCGGTCCGCGCGCCGGGTCATCTTCCGGATCAGCTCCCTGCTTCCTCTTCCATGTAGTGGCTGACGTACTCGTCAGCACCGTGTAGCAGGGTGCGCCGAAGCGGCGGAATCCGACGCCGCTAATGAATCGACTCCGTGCCGGTACATTCGTCGCCAAGTCCCTCGATCAGCAGTACCGACTCGTTCTGCAGCGCGAGCCGGACGCCGGCAGCAATCGCAGCACTCCGGCAAGCGAAGGTTTCGGTCTTCATGGTCTTGCCATCGTCCGTCATGGCGACTGCCCACATCATGCCCGTCATCGGGATCACCTTTACGACACCGTCCGCCATCTTCAACTCCTCGGATGAAGCCACCCTCGCCTGGCCGGGCTGCCGCTATGCGGCCCTTCTGTAAGCGGATGATTGCTTGCCGCTGGCACCGGCTTCTGCAGCTGACCATTGCCGTGCATGGTCCATGCCACCGCTGCACAGGCATCCGGAGCGAGGCATGTCGGCCGCCCAATGCCCCGTGTGGGCGGCACGCAAGAATGGTTGGCAAGGCCTGAAAGAATTACTGTGGTGCCGCGCAGCGAAAGCGGTCAGCGGCGGTCAGCGGCGGTCAGCGGCTATAGGGGCGTGCGGCGCCAGCTCAGACCTGGCGCTTCTCGACTTCGGGGGCGTTCAGCGTGTAGGCTCGCCACGCGCCGATTGTCCAGCGCGTCCAGTGCTCGGGGGCGAAGGCCATTTCGTCATAGTCAGGCAGACGGCTGTAAAGGACATCGCGGAGTTCCGGCTCCGCCATGAAGGCGGCCCGGATGCGGTAGATCGCAAAGACGCGTGCAAGCAGCACCAGGCCCGTAATGGCAAGCGCAATGCACCAAAGCTCCAGCGAACTCATCGAACTCATGTCGTGCCTCGCTACGCCCTGCCGGGCCGCGTCGAACTCAAGCGAACCTCCAGCGCCGCCAGCGCACGCTCAAGACTCGCAAGCATCTCGGCGGCCTTCATGGACTCGGCGGCATCCGTCAGTCGCGCGGCACGCTGCTGTTGCAGATGGATCTCGGCCTTCAGTTCGTTCATGTAGCGATCCAGAATGACCAGTTCGCGAAATCTTCCTGGCGTCATGGCGGTACCCGGAGTTTGCAGCAGTTGATTGCATGCTATGAAAACCAAGGGGAATCGTCATGGGCTGCTTTATGTTCGGAACGCAAAGATTTCGAACATCACTGAGGAAGCTATTCCGACATAAGCTTGAGCCGTGCCTGGCGCTTGGCCGCCAAGCAGCGTCGATTCCCGATGGTTGCCCGCTTGTGATTGAGCGGGCTCTTTTTTGTTCTCTGATGAAGCCGGGATGAGGCAATGAGGCAGTGATGATTGCCTGGGCCCCGACGGCCAAGCCGATTTACCAGCCAGGTGCGCCAGAGGCCAAGGCCCAGGTGCAGGATCCCTCGCTACCTCTTGGCGACCGCCCTTTCCGACTGCGAGTTCCCCTTATGCGCGGCGGCCGCGGCCGCCGCGGCAACGTTCGCCACCTGGCTCTCCGCCAGCTCCACCGCCTGTCTCGTCGACGCCTGCATCGATTCGCACAGCGTGATACCGGAAGCCATGGCCGCCTGCCATGCGTTCAGTGCGCCATCCGAGCCACCCGGTGCCGTCTGCGCGAGCTTGTCGAAAATCTCTTGCCACGCGCGCTTGTTCGCTTCGAGTTGCGCAGCTGCCACCTTCTGAAACTCCTCTCGCGTGGCGGCCGCAATTTCCTGGACCTGCTGGAAGTACGCCCGCGCCTTTTCGGCCGCGGGTTCGGCCGCGGTGGCCTGCAGCGCAAACAGATCCTGCGGATTCCTGGCGGCAAGTGCCTGGCGCACCGCCTCCTGACTGTCGACGATCGTCCCCTTCATGGTCTGCATGCCGAGTTCAGTGAGCTTTTGGCAGGCGTCCAGGGTCTTCGTCGTCATGCCGAACACGATATCCATGGCTGCTGCCTGTGCTGCATATACGGGCTGCAGATTGACTTCTGGCATGGTGGTCTCCTTGAGGATGAGTCGCCACGGACCTGACGTGGCGACTGGTTGACGAGGCCGATGGTGTCGGCTTGTGCGTCGTGGAAAGAACGAGACTAGTGAAGTTCCGCGCGAAGTGATAGCGGGAAGCTTAGTCCGAAAGAGCCCGTTTATGGACAGCCCTATTTTCGAAGCGAAGGTTGACTTGTCGTATTTACTGACGCACGCTGCAACGCTTACAGCACTTCGCCCTGTTCGAAGAATGCGCTAAAGGCCGCATCGGGTGGCCCATGCGCCGCACCATCGCCTGCCTGTTCGCGGTCATTGTCACGCTGTGGGCCCGCGCACGGCTAAGATGAGGGGCCTCGTCCTCACTACGCCCCCAATGAGAATCCGCATCGGCGAAGAGATCACCTTCCGCAAGCTCGAAGCGCTGCTGGCGTTCATGGAATCCGGCAACCTGGCCAAGGCGGCCGAGATCCTGGAAACCAGCACGGTCAGCGTGCACCGCGCGCTGCATTCGCTGGAGGAAGGCACGAGTTGCGCGCTGTTCCGGCACGAAGGTCGCAACCTGATCCCGACCGATGCGGCCCATGTGCTGGCGGACACGGCCCGCGAAGTGCTCAAGGCCATGGCCGACGGCATCCGCGCGACGCGCGAGGCCGCCGGCTACCTGGCCGACCATCTCAAGATCGGCTCGCTGTATTCGCTGACGGCGCAGACGGTGCCGCGAATCGTCATCGACCTCAAGGCCCGGCGGCCGGACCTGCAGACCGAGCTCGTGCTGGGCTCGAACGCCGACCTGCTGCAGATGCTCAAGCAGGGCGCCATCGACGCCACCCTGATGGCCACGCCTGAGCCGGACCCCGAGATCGAATCCATCCCCCTGTTCGAAGACGAGATATTCTTCGCAGCGCCGGCCGACTCGCGCTATGCAGCGATGCCGGCCGTGGACCTGCGTACCTGCCGGGACGAGCCGTTCGTGTCGCTGAGCGAAGGGTTCGCCACCTCGCGCGGCTTTACCGAGGCGTTCCGGATCGCGGATTTCCAGCCCAACCTTGTCATGAAGGTCGGCGATATCTTTTCGCTGATGAACCTGGTCGGCGGCGGCGTCGGCTACACCCTGCTGCCTGGCCGCGTGAAGGGCGTATCCCCGCGCAATGTGGCATTCGTGCCGCTTGCCGCCGACTACGACTCCATCCGCCAGACCATCGGCCTGAGCTTCCTGCGCCGCCGCGAGCGCGATCCCAACCTGCTGGCGCTGGCAGCCGTCTGCCGCATGGCCATGCGCGAAGGACAGTAGCACCCGGCTCGCTTTCGCCAAGCGTAACGATCCTGCCGCCCGCGTGATTGTTCCGCGGTCTCCGCCTGATTATGGTTGACACCATCAGACAGACCTAGCCGGAGACACGATGACCAGCACCACCCCGGGGCGTCAGTGGAATACCCGCAGAGAAGCCAAGGCGCGGCGCAAGCAGCAAGGCGCCGCTATCGCGCAGGGCAAGCGCATACCGACCGGCGACATCGTGGCCTTCCTGGAGGCCGTGCTGCTCCCGGGCGATCGCGTGGTGGTCGAAGGCAACAACCAGAAGCAGGCGGATTTCCTGTCGCGCTCGCTGGCGCAGGTCAGCCCCGGGCGCGTCAACGGCCTGCACATGATCATCCCGAGCGTCAGCCGCGTGGAGCATCTGGACTTGTTCGAGCGCGGCATCGCGCGCAAGCTCGACTTCTCGTATGCGGGCGCGCAGAGCATCCGGATCTCGCAGTTCCTGGAAGACGGCCTGCTTGAAGTCGGCGCGATCCACACCTACATCGAACTGTACGCGCGCCTGTATGTGGACCTGGTGCCCAACGTCGTGCTGATCGCCGGCTACAAGGCGGACCGCGACGGCAACCTCTACACCGGCCCGAGCACCGAGGATACGCCCGCGCTGGTGGAGGCCGCCGCGTTCCGCGACGGCCTCGTGATCGCGCAGGTCAACGAGATCGTCGACGACCCGGCCGGCCTGCCGCGCGTGGATGTGCCGGGCTCCTGGGTCGACTACGTGGTGCAGGCCGACCAGCCGTTCTTCTGCGAGCCGCTGTTCACGCGCGACCCGCGCCTGATCAAGCCCGTGCACGTGCTGATGGCGATGATGGCGATCCGCGGCATCTACGAACGCCACCAGGTGCAGTCGCTGAACCACGGCATCGGTTTCAACACGGCTGCCATCGAACTGATCCTGCCGACCTACGGCGAGTCGCTGGGGCTGAAGGGCAGGATCTGCAAGTACTGGACCCTTAACCCGCACCCCACGCTGATCCCGGCGATCGAGACCGGCTGGGTCGAAAGCGTGCACAGCTTCGGCAGCGAACTGGGCATGGAGCCATACGTCGCGGCGCGGCCCGATATCTTCTTCACCGGCGCGGACGGCTCGATGCGCTCGAACCGCGCGTTCTGCCAGCTTGCGGGCCAGTATGCGGTGGACCTCTTCATCGGCTCGACGCTGCAGATCGACGGCGACGGTCACTCGTCCACGGTGACGCGCGGCCGGCTGTCCGGCTTTGGCGGCGCGCCGAACATGGGCCACAACCCGGGGGGCCGCCGCCACCCCACGCCCGCGTGGCTCGACCTGATCGAGACCGACGATCCGCTCGCACGCGGCCGCAAGCTCGTGGTGCAGATGGTCGAGACCTTCCAGGCCGGCGGCAAGCCGACCTTCGTCGAATCGATGGACGCCGTGGACGTCGCGCGCGAAAGCGGCATGCCGCTGGCGCCGGTCATGATCTACGGCGACGACGTCACGCACGTGCTGACCGAGGAAGGCATCGCCTACCTCTACAAGGCGCAATCGTTCGAAGAGCGGCGCCGGATGATCGCCGCCGTGGCCGGCGTGACCCCGATCGGCCTGAAGCACGATCCCGCACAGACGCGCCGCATGCGCAGCGACGGCCTGATCGCGCTGCCCGAGGACCTTGGCGTGCAGCGCAGCCAGGCCACGCGCAGCCTGCTCGCGGCCAAGAGCATGGCCGACCTGGTTGAATGGTCTGGTGGCCTGTACGCGCCGCCGGCACGCTTCCGGAGCTGGTAATGGGCGGCGCAGCGGCAAGCACCATATGGGCCGGAAATAATGCGGCCCCTGCGATCGGTGGCCAGTCCACGCATGCGCAGTTGCTGGCCGGCCTGGCGGTCGACGCCATCGTCGAAGAAGCACGGTTGTCGCCCAAGCCCGGGCTGGTCGACAGCCGCGGCAGCGGCGCGCATGCCGACCTGACGCTGGCGCTGATGCTGCGCTCCGCGCAGGCGCTGGGGCCATCGTTCGCCTCCATGGCAATGGCCGGCGCGCGCGCGGCACGCGTGGGCTACGCGCTGCGCGAGCGGCTCGGCGCGCTCGGGCGTGAAGCCGAAGCAGCCATGCTGGCCGCCACCGGCGGCGTGAACACGCACCGCGGCGCCATCTGGTGCCTCGGCCTGCTGGTCGGCGCGGCCGCGCAGCTCGCAGCCGCCGGCGAGCGGGCCAGCGCCAGCGCGGTCAGCGATGCCGCCGGCGCCATTGCGCGGCTGGCTGACCGCCATCGCCCCGCCATCACCGGCAACAAGGGCGAGCTGGCCTGCCTGGCGTATGGCGTGGGCGGTGCCAGGGCGCAGGCGCGCGCGGGCTTTCCGCATGTCATGCGGCGCGCATTGCCGGTCCTGCAGCACAGCCGCGCGCGCGGCGACAGCGAATCCGCGGCCCGCCTGAACGCCTTGCTCGCGCTGATGAGCGGGCTGGACGATACCTGCGTGCTGGCCCGCACGGGCCGCGCGGGGCTGGCCTATATGCAGGCCGGTGCGCAGGCCGTACTGGCGGCGGGCGGCACCGGCACGGTCGCGGGACGGCGCCTGCTGCGCGAACTCGACGCCGGCATGCTGGCCCGGCGCGCATCGCCGGGCGGCGCGGCGGACCTGCTGGCCGCGACGATCTTCCTCGACCGGCTGGCACGTGTGTCCGGCTCCGGCACGGGGCAAATCTAGGAGACCTCCATGGAACAACTGCGTTTTGAATTTCCGGCGGGACCGCCTGCCGCGGCCCGCGTGCTCGTCGGCGTCGTGGGCTCGGGCGATCTCGAAGTCCTGGTCGAACCCGGCACCGGCGGCGTCACCACCGTGGATGTCACCACTTCCGTCAACGGCTACGCGCGCGTCTGGGACGCGCAGCTCGCGCGCGTGTTCGCGGCGGAACCGCGAGCATCCATGCAGATCCGCATTCATGATTTCGGCGCCACGCCAGGGGTGGTCGGCATGCGGCTGGCCGAAGCCTTCGAAGCGCTCGGTGCGCACGGACAACCGGAGCAGCCATGAGCACCGCATCCTTGCTGAACCGCGACAGCTTCATCGAACTGGGCGCGCGCGAACGTGCCCGCGCCCTGCTGGACGCCGGCACCTTCCGCGAGCTTGCGGGGCCGTTCGACGGCCTGCATTCGCCATGGCTTGCGCGCCAGGGCATCGTGCCGCAAAGCGATGACGGCGTGATCGTGGCAAAGGGGCAGATCGACGGGCAGCCAGCCGTGGTGCTCGCGATCGAGGGCGCCTTCCAGGGCGGCAGTCTCGGCGAGGTCGGCGGCGCCAAGCTTGCCGGCGCGCTGGAGCTGGCCGCCGAGGACAACCGGCGCGGCGTGCCGACACGCGCCGTGCTGCTGCTCGAAACCGGCGGCGTGCGGCTGCAGGAGGCCAACCTGGGGCTGGCGGCGATTGCCGACATCCACGCGGCCATCGTCGACCTGCGCCGCTACCAGCCAGTGGTCGGCGTCATCGCCGGGCAGGTCGGATGTTTCGGCGGCATGTCGATCGCCGCCGGTCTCTGTACGTCGCTGGTGATGACGCAGGAGGGTCGCCTAGGCCTGAACGGACCCGCCGTGATCGAACAGGAGGCCGGCATCGCGGAATACGATTCGCGCGACCGGCCGTTCATCTGGTCCTTTACCGGCGGCGCGCAGCGCGTGGCCACGGGTTTCGCTGACGTCTACGTCGCCGACGACTGCGCCGCCATGCGCGACGCCGTCGCACGCGAGCTTCGCGCCGCGGCAGCGGCCACGCCCCGCAGCGAGCGCTGCCGCGAAATGCTGGCCGTGCTGCAGGATTATGACGCCGGCACCCAGCCTACGCCGGCTGGCGTGCAGCGCCTCCTTGGCCGTTTCCATCGGGAGTCTGACGCATGAACACCACCGTCCAAACCCTGCCGGAGCAGGACGTGAGCCGTGGCGCGCGCTGGATGCGTGCCCTGGCGCCAGCCGCGTCGTATCGCGATGGCTTCCCGCGCTCCGTGACGGTCGCCGATGGCGAACTGGCCGGCACGCCGGTCCGCTGGATCGCCGTGGTGCCCGATGCGCAGAACCGCTTCCCACGCGCGCGCAATGGCGAAGTCGGGCTGGTCGAGGGCTGGTCGCTGGCCCAGGCCGTACGCGAAGTGGTGGAAGCGGATCGCGATGCCGCGGCCAAGCGCGCCATCGTCGCGGTGGTCGATACGCCGAGCCAGGCCTATGGCCGGCGCGAGGAAGCACTGGGCATCCACCAGTCGCTGGCCGCCGCGGCCGCCGCGTATGCGCAGGCGCGCCTGGCCGGGCATCCGGTGGTGGCGCTGATCGTCGGTAAAGCCATGTCGGGCGCGTTCCTCGCGCATGGCTACCAGGCCAACCGCATCATCGCGCTGCGCGACAGCGGCGTGCTCGTGCACGCCATGGGCAAGGACGCCGCGGCGCGCATCACCATGCGCACGGTCGAGGACCTGGAGGCGCTGGCCGCCACCGTGCCGCCGATGGCCTACGACATCGGAAATTTCGCCACGCTCGGCATCCTGTGGCGGCTGATCGACGTGGCATCGGCCGACGCGCCTCAGCCCGCGGACATCCATCTCGCGCGCGATGCCATCCTGGCGGCACTCGCGGATATCGGGCGCGACAGTGCGCGTGACCTCTCCGGCCGGCAAAACGGCGAAAATCGCCAGGCGTCGCGCGCGGTGCGCGACTGCCTGCGGCGGCAATGGCAAGCCTGAGCACGGCCCGCCCGGCGCCGCACGACCTGCTCTGGCTGGCCGATCCCCGGAGCAGCCTGGCAGGCGTCGCACTGCCGGACTGGGTGTCGCTGGCTGCGCTGGCTACCACGCCGGTGGTCGTGCGCCGCGACGCATGTCGCGCAGATGCCATTCCAATCGGGCTGCGCGGCGCGGTGCGTGCCGAGCGCTTTGGCACCTGGATCGCGCCCGCAGATGTGGCACGCGTGGTCACACCGATGGACATCGCGGCTTCGCGCGCGTGGCGGCGCCCCGAACTCATGGCGCTCGCCGCCATCCGCTCGCTCGACGCGGCTGCCGATGCGCTCGACGCGCGGCACATTCGCTGGGGCGTGGGCGGGAGCGCCGGCTTCACGCTCGCCAGCGGCATCAATGTCCTCCATGCGCAAAGCGACCTCGACCTGCTCGTCTATGCGGACCGTCCGCTGCTGCAGGCCGATGCCGAACTGCTGGCCACGCTGCAGGACGCCGGACCAGCGCAGATCGACATCCAGGTCGACACACCGCAGGGCGGCTTCTCGTTCCTCGAATGGCGGCGCCAGCGCGGCAAGGTCCTGCTGAAGACCTCGCAAGGGCCGAGGATGTGCGCCAACCCATGGCAGCCGCTGCCATGAGCGTGCTGCTGACCTTCCCCGGCCAGGGCTCGCAGCGGGCCGGGATGCTCGCGGATCTTCCCAACCACCCGGCCGTTGCGGCCGTGCTCGCGGAAGCGGCCGATGTCCTGCAAATGCCCGCCGCCGGGATGGATACGCCAGCGCGCCTGCGCTCGACCATCTGGGTGCAGCTTTGCCTGCTGACCGCAGGGGTCGCCATGGCACGCTGCCTGGCGGACGAAGGCGAACAGGCCGATGCTGTCGCCGGGCTTTCGATCGGCGCCTATGCAGCGGCCGTCACGGCCGGCGTACTGTCATTTGCCGACGCGTTGCGGATCGTCCGGCTGCGTGGCGAACTCATGGAGCGGGCTTATCCGCATGGCTACGGCATGACGGCAATCCTGGGGCTGGAGCGCACGCGCCTCGGACCGCTGGTGGCACAGGTCCATGCGCCGCAAAGCCCGGTCTATCTCGCGAACTTCAACGCGCCCGCGCAGATCGTGATCGCCGGCAGCATCGCGGCCATGGAAGCGGTATCGGCCCTGGCGCTGGCGGCGGGTGCGCAGGCGGCCAAACCTGTCGCGATCCATGTGCCTTCGCACTGCCCTCTGCTGGACGACGCTTCCGCCGGGCTGGCGCAAGCCATGGCGGCCGTTGCGCTGTCGCCGCCCCGCCTGCGCTACTTCAGCGCCAGCCTTGCGCGTGAATTGCGCGACCCGCGCCGCATCACCGACGACCTGGCCCGCAACATGGCGATCCCGGTGCGCTGGCACGAGACCATGCTGCTGGCCTGCGCCACCGGCGCACGCGTGGTGATCGAAGCGCCGCCGGGCGATGTGCTGACGCGGCTGGCGCAGCCGGTGTTTGCGGATGGCATCGTCATGGCCGCGGACAGGACGCGCGTGGATACGCTGGCCGCGATCATGCGGCGCGGCCGGCAAATGGAGTGAATCCGCCCGCTCAGGCGTGCCAGTCCTGCAGCGGATGGCAGGTCATGTACCGCGGCGCTTCGCCGATGCCTAGCCGGGCACGCGCGGCGCCAAGGGGTTCGTGGAGCAGGGCCTCGTAATCCTCGGCCAGCAGCCACTTCGCCGCGCGGCCGAGGCGGTAGCCTTCCAGCACCGCACGCGCGAAGGCGAGGCTGCGGGTCACGCGCAGGCTCTTGAGCGACGCCGCCACCGCGATCAGCGCCCAGCCCAGGCCACCGGTCTGCGCATAGCTGAACGCCACCAGCGCGGCCTCGCCCAGGCTCTCGTCGGCGCGGTAGCCGGTCAGCACATGCCAGATGTCGTGGATATCTCGTGTGCGGCGGCCGAACCACATGTAGGCATCTTCCACCAGGGGCTCGCGGCCGAGGTTGGAAACCTCGGCCAGCCCGTCGGCGCTGTAGCCTGTGTGCCGCAGGAAGTCCCGGTACGCGGCGCCCACCGTGCCAGGCGCAAAGCTCGCCACGTAGGCCGGGTCGCACAGCCGCTCCGCCAGTTCGGTGCGCTGGTAGACGAGCCGGCGGCCGTCGGGCGTGCCCAGCAGGCGCGCGAAGTTCTTCGGCATGGACGGCCCGTTCAGCGCGCGCATGATCAGGAACACCTGCGTGGTGTCGTGCCCGTCCGCGAGCAGCTTGCGAATGGCGCTGAACGCGGTGGAGAAATCGCGCTTGTAGGGATCGGGGGCAATCGCGGCAGCCATCGGCGTCTTCCTTTCGAACGTGGTTCAAGGGCACGGACGGTCGGCGTGCCCCGGCCCGGCGTGGTGTCCGGACGGACCTGCGCTACACATTCTCATGTAGCATGCAGCGTCGCATCCACAAAGGGAAATTGCATGTCCGCAACCCGCATCCTCCTGCTCGCGGCCGTGGCGGTGCCATGGCTGGCAGCCTGCGCCACCGGCGCCAACGTGGAGTACCTCGAGGCCCAGGAAGCCAGGCTGATCCACTCCGACGCCAGTGTCGGCGACCTGACGCTGTGCCTGAAAAGCAGGCTCGGGGAAGCGGCCAATATCGTCGCCTACCCGGAACCGGGCAAGGTCGACGTGCGCATCGGTTCCGCCACCCGCGCCGACACGGCCTATTTCTACCTGGTCAGCCTGCGCCAGGCGCAGCAAGGCACGGATGTCGAGATCCGCAGTTCGGGCGAATGGCGCCCGACCATGAGCCCGAGCCGGGTCGCCGGCTGGGTGCAGGACTGCAAGCCAGGCACGGCGCACTGAGGCCGCGCGCGTGACCCGGTCGCCTGACGTCCGGTTCATGCGGTCGCCGACTCGGCATCGCGCAGCCGCGCCGCGGCCTCGCGCACGAAATCCACGCAGGTGCCGGGCGCCGTGAGCGGCAGCATATGCCCGCCGGGCACCATGGCCAGCGTGGCGCCCTCCACCTTGGCGACGAACGCCTCGCCATTGGCCGCCGGATCGAGGATGCGGTCTTCGCGGCCGAAAAGAATGCTCACAGGCCGGCGCAGCTCCGCGTAGCGCGCGACCAGCGGCGCCAGGCTCGGCGCGCCGGCAACCAGGTCTTCCGACGCCGCCACGAAATGGCTCGGCCGCAAGGCCAGCATGCCGCCGCCGCGCATGGCAAAGTCCACGGGCACGGGATCCGGGCCGAAGACAATCTCGAGTACCTCGTCGCGCCGCAAGTCGGACATCGGCACCGCCAGCGTCCATGCCACGAACTGGCGCACCCAGTGCCGCCGCATCGCCAGCGGCCGGAATACCAGCGGAATCTCCTCGGCCGGATGCGTCAGCGGCGCGAGCAGCGCCAGCCCGCCGACCCGGTCCGGATGACCAATCGCCAGCGCCAGCGCAATGGCGCCGCCCAGCGAATGGCCGACCACGAGCGGACGCTCCAGGCCCAGCTTGTCGATCAGCGCCGCCAGCACATCGGCCTGCCCTGCCAGGTCCGCGCGCGCGCCGGGGCTGCGCACGGAATAACCCGAGCCGGGCCGGTCCACCGCCACCACGCGGAAATCGCGCGCCAGCGGCTCGATCATGCCGTAGCCGAAATTGCCGAGCTGGCCCGAAAGGCCATGCACCAGCAGCAGCGCCGGGCCCTGCCCGCGCTCCACCACATGCAGGCGCGCGCCAGGCACATCGACAAAGCGCCCGTCGGGCGGCAGCGCGGCCTCGACACGGCGCACCGTGCGCACGGTGTAGACGAACAGGCAGGCGAACAGCGCCGCCACCGCCAGAACCACGTAGAACAAGATCATCATGGCTGTACCTCGCCGCCGGACAGGCTCACCGGCGTTTCGCGCGGCGCCGGCGCGCCGTGCGGCATATCGAACCGGAGCACGCCGTCGGCAATGCGGCCGTGGCGGAGGGTGAGCATGTCCATGATGTAGTTCTGGTACACGCGCCACGGCCTGCGGTCGCCCTGCCGCGGCAGCACGCCGGCGGCGCGCTGCACATAGCCGGAGGTGAAGTCCAGGAAGGGTGCGGGCTGCACGGCCGCGTCGCGCCGCGGCATGGCCACGCGGTGTCCGCGCCGGTCCATGTACCGCAGCAGCCGGCACACGTACTCGGCGGTCAGGTCCGCCTTGAGCGTCCATGAGGCATTGGTGTAGCCGAAGGCCAGCACCAGGTTCGGCACGTCATTGAGCATCATGCCCTTGTATGCCATCAGTTCGGCCGGAACGCGGGGCTGCCCGTCGACGCTGACGGCGATGTCGCCAAGCATATTGAGCCTGAGACCCGTGGCCGTCACGATGATGTCCGCCGGCAGGATCTGCCCCGAGGCGAGCACGATGCCGCCTTCGGTAAAGCGCTCGATGGTATCGGTGACCACCGACGCGCGGCCGTCGCGGATCTCGCGGAACAGGTCGCCGTCGGGGACCAGGCACACGCGCTGGTCCCACGGCTTGTAGCGCGGCGTGAAGTGCCGGCCGACATCGAAGCCGGGCGCGAGCTGCGCGGCGGCCATGCCGACCATGCGCTGGCCGACCCGCTCCGGCCGGCGGCGCGCGAGCTGGAAAAAGAACATGCCGAGCAGCACGTTCTTCCAGCGCGTGGCCGCGTAGGCCAGCCGTTCCGGCAGCAGCCGGCGCAGCCTGGCGGCAATCGCGTCCTCGCCGGGACGGGTCACGACGTAGCTCGGCGAGCGCTGCAGCATGGTCACGTGCGCGGCGCTGGCGGCCATGGCCGGCACCATCGTGACGGCCGTCGCGCCGCTGCCGATCACCACCACGCGCTTGCCGGCGTAGTCGAGCGAGGCATCCCAGAACTGTGGATGCACGATGCGGCCACGGAAGGTTTCCTCACCGGGAAAGGCCGGCCGATGGCCCTGCGCATAGCTGTAGTAGCCGGCGCACACATACAGGAAGCGCGCGCGCCACTGCTGGCGGCTGCCGTCTCCGGCGCGCTCCACCGTGACCGTCCAGCACGCTTCCTGGCTATGCCATGCCGCGCTGATCACCTTGTGGCCGAAACGAATGTGCCGGGTAATGCCGGCTTCGTGAGCCGTCTCGCGGATATAGGACAGGATCGACGGGCCGTCGGCGATGGCTTTCGCGCCCTTCCATGGCTTGAAGCGGTAGCCGAGCGTGTACATGTCCGAATCCGACCGGATGCCCGGATAGCGGAACAGGTCCCAGGTGCCGCCGATGGCCTGCCGCGCTTCCAGGATGGCGTAGCGCTTGCCTGGACAGCGCTGCTGCAACTGCCGCGCGGCGCCAATGCCGGACAGTCCGGCGCCAACGATCAGGACGTCGAGCAGCGTGTGTTCGGGGGCAGCTTCGGGTGCAGCAACGGTCATGGCGGATTTCCCGGATGCGGTCACTTCTGACACCATAGGTTGTCAGATGCCATCTGACAATAGGGAATGTCATAATGGTCCGATGATGATCGAGCCGACCGAGACACCCGAGACCTCCACCGCCCGCCGCCGCTACCGCGGTGCAGCAGCCGACGAGCGGCGCACCCAGCGCCGTTGCCAGCTGATCGCCGCGGCCATCCAGGTCTACGGCGAGCGCGGCTACCAGAACTCCACGGTCAAGGCGGTATGCGAGGCGGCCGGGCTGACCGAGCGCTACTTCTATGAATCCTTCGCCAACAGCGAAGCCTTGCTGGAGGCTTCGTTCCACGCCGTGACCGACCTGCTGCTGCAATCGATCGGACATGCGGCGCACGAGGCCGGACGCGGGCGCCAGCAGCGCGCGCTGGCCATGCTGCGTGCATACTTCGGCGCCTTGCAGCGCGAGCCACGCTCGGCACGGGTGTTCCTGGTGGAGATCCGCGGCGTCAGCAAGCGCGTGGACGAAGCGCTCGACGCGTCGCTGCGCGCATTCGGCGGCCTGCTCGCACAGGCATTGCTGCCGCCGGGACAGCATGCGGACCCGTTGCTGCTGTCCGGCATTGCCGGCGGCGTGGTCCATATCGCGCTGCGCTGGATCCGCGACGGCTACGCACCGGACGTCGACACGGTAGCCGCCACCGCGCTGCAACTGGCGCTGTTGCTGAAGCGCAAGCCGGCCTGATCTTTTTTTTTGCCTATCCAGCTGTTCCGGCACCGGTGCCGCGGGTCAGGGAGAAGACAGCGGAGCCTGCCTTTACTTTCCCGCGGGCGCCAGTACCAGCAGCGTGGAGGTGCCATGGGCCAGCATGCGGCCATCGGCGGCGAGTACCCGCGCCTCGGCGGTAATGATCTGCCGGCCCTGGCTGACCACGCGCCCCTCTGCGCGGACACGCCCCGTGTCGGCCTTGATCGGCCGGGAGAAGTTGCCCTTGGTTTCGACTGTGGTGTAGCCGGTGCCGGGCGGCAGCAAGGAGTTGGCCGCGCAACCCGTGGCGCTGTCGATCAGGGTCAGGGCCCAGCCGCCATGGACGGTCCCCATCGGGTTGAACAGGTGTGCGCCGGGGTCACCCTCGAATACGGCAAAGCCGTCGCCAACCTCGGTCAGCCAGAAGCCCAGCACCTGCGAAATCGGCGGTTGCGGCAGCCGGCCGTCGATGATGGCCTGCAGGATGGCCTTGCCGCTCATTTCCGCGACCTCGGCAGGGGACGCTACGCCGTAGCGATGACTTGTCATGGTTGTCTCCCGGTGAAAGGGGGTAGGTTACAGGGAGATGTGGAAATGTGTTCGGATGGGGTGTCACAGCACAGCCTGGACCTTCCACTCACCAAAAAAACGCCCGCGCCAGAGAACCACTGGGAGGGCTGGGCGGGCGTTGCAAGCCGTACGATGCGGGGCCGCACGGCTTCGATATCGTAAGCAATAACGGCCAGGGCAACTGCCAACAATTGTGTCTGACCAGTGTCTGACACAGGGGTCAGAGGCGCGGCGCCGGCAAGTGCAGCGTGAACGTGGCACCGGCCCCGGCATCGCTCGCCACACGAATGCTGCCGCCGTGGCGCTCCACCACGGTCTTTGCCAGGACGAGGCCAAGCCCGCTGCCTGCGGGCGCGCCGGGGTCGTGCTCATGCAGGCGCGCGAACGGCTCGAACAGGCGCTGCTGCTGCGCGAGCGGGATGCCCGGACCCTGGTCCGTGACCGCTATGGCATAGCCGCCGGGCTCTGCCCGCAATGTCACCGTCACGGCGGCACCGCGCGGGCTGAACTTGACCGCGTTGCTGACCAGGTTGGCAATGGCGCGCGCGAGCAGCGCGGGCTCGGCGCGGATCACGGCGGGGTCATCGGGCAGGTCCACGTTCAGCGGCACGCCGCGCGCGCTGGCCAGCGCCCATAGCTCGTCGGCGGCATCTAGCACCAGCCCGGCAAGGTCGACATCTTGCAGGGACAGCGGCTGTGTCTCGGCGCGCGCCACGCGAATGAAATCGTCGGCCAGCGACAAGGTGCGCCGGGCATGCGAGTCAATCCGCGCGAGCAGGTCGGCCGACCGTTCGTCGCCGGCCGCGCCGCGGTGCAGATCGATCAGCGCCAGGATCGATGCCTGCGGTGAACGCATGTCATGCGACAGGAAGCGCAGCATCTGCTCGCGCTGGCGTTCGGCCAGGCGGATCGCCGTGATATCGATGAAGCTGACGATCAGCCCGGCCACGGCGCCCTGCTCGCCATGCAGCGGCGCGCCGTGCATCAGGTAACGGCGCTCGTCGCGCGCGGCCAGTTCGATGCCGTCATCTTGCCCGCCCGGCGACGCGCTGCGCGCATGCAGTGCCTGCCAGTACGCCAGCGCCGGTTCGGGGGCGGCAAAGAGCACGGCCATCACCGCGCGGATGTCAGCACGAGCACTGTCGGCCCCGGCATCGGACACATCGCCTCCGCTCCCGGCGCTGTTGCCCAGCACGCCGGGCACCAGCGCCACGCAGCGCCGGTTCGCCAGCAGCACACCGCCTTCCAGGTTGCAGATCGCCGTCGCCTCGGGCAGGCTCTCCAGCCCGTCGGCCAGGAAGCGCCGCAGGTCGTGCAGCCGCGAGCTCATGCGATAGACCGCGCGCATGTGGCTTTCCAGCGTGGCGCCGATGGCGGCGGGTGCGGGCGGCAGTCCGGGCTCGCGCTCATGGCGTGCCAGCTCGTCCGCCAGGAAGCGCAACGCCGCTTCCTGGCGGCGCCAGCTCCACAGCGGATAGAACAGCAGGCAGCCAAGCAGCGCAGCGGATGGCGCGAACCACAGGCGTGCGCCGGCCAGCAGCAGCGGCGGCCCGGCCAGCAGCAAGGCGATGACCATCCCGCTCGCCAGCAGCGCCCCGCGCGGCGTCAGCACCAGCGCCGCCAGCGCGGCCGCCAGCACCGCCAGCATGGCGCACGCCAGTTGCCAGCCCGGCGGCACCGCAACGATGGCGCGATCCTCCTGCAACGTCTGCAGCGTATTGGCCAGGATTTCCACGCCGCTCATGCCGCGCCCGTCGTGCGCCACCGGCGTGGGCAACACGTCGCCCATGCCGGTGGCAATGGCGCCGAACAGCACGGCCTTGCCGCGGAACATCGCCGGATCGGCGCGGCCCTCCAGGACATCACGCGCCGACACCCGCGCGAACGTCCCCGGCGGGCCCGCGAACGGAATCCGCAGCCGGTACTGGCGCTCCCAGCCGAAGGCGTCGACCGCGCTGGCCGCTTCATGCCGATAGGCATCGGCTGGCCGCGGCGCGCCGCCCCACGACGCCATCACCGCCGCCACGTGTGGCAGCCCGGCATATTGCGCGGGTTGCGGCCCTTCCAGCAGGTACACCTGCCGCGCCACGCCATCCGCGTCCACGGTCAGGTTGATGTGCCCTACCCCGGCGCCCAGTCCGGCCAGCGGATAGCGCACCACCATACCGCCCGCCGAGGGTTCGGCTAGCGCGGGCAGTACCACGTTGCCCGCGGCGGCGAGACTGCGGGCGAGCAAGGCATCGTCCTGTGGATAACGCGTGTCGCGCTCGGTCAGGATCACGTCCACGCCGATCACGCGCGGCTGGCCTGCGGCAATGCGGTCCACCAGTTGTGCCAGCACCGCGCGGCGCCAGGGCCAGCGGCCGATGGCGGTGATGCTGGCGTCGTCGATGGCCACGATGACGATATCGTCGCTCGCGGCATGCTGCTGCGCACCGATGGAAAGGTCGTAGATGGCCAGGTCGGCGCGCCCGGCCCAGCCGTAGCGTGCGATCGCCGCCACCAGCGCCAGCACGGCGGCCAGCAGCAAGGCCCACTCGGCCAGCGTACGCCGCCCGAAGGCGGTCCCGGGAGCTTGCCGCCCGGGCCTACCTGAGGCGGACGCCGTCGCCATGGCCGCCCTCGTCGCGGATACCGTTGCCCAGGCGGATCGCGCCGCCCTGCCCGTCGCGCAGGTAGCCCGCAATATCGATGCGCTGCGGCGCGGAGAAGGCGGCCGCGGGCTCCTGGCCGTCTGCCGCCGCGCGTGCGACGCGCACGTAATATGTGCCAGCCGGCGGCCGAGGCAGCGCCACGTCGCTGTCGGCACTGCGCTGGTCCGCCACCAGGCGCGTGAAGGCGGAATCCTCGGCCATCTGCACGCGATAGCCGGCCGTTGCGCTGGCGTCCGCGGGCCAGCCGATGCGCAGGCTGTTGCCGTCATCCTTCAGCGTCGGCACGGGCGGCGCCGGCTCGAGCATGAATGGCACCGCCGCCGACCAGGGGCCGGGCCGTCCGCGCGCGTCCAGCGAGCGCACGCGCCACAGCCATGCCCCTGGCGCAAGCTTGCGCACGGCGTGCTCGGATTTGCCCTGCAGCGTGACAGCCGTGGCGGCAAACCCGGCATCGGCGGACACGGCGAGCTCATAAGACGCAGCGGCGCCCACGGCCGCCCATTCGAACTCGGCCGAGTCGCCATAGCGCACGGTCCCCGCGCCTGGTTGCAGCGTGAACGGCGCCGGCGGATTGAGCCGCACCGCAAACGGTGCCGATGCCGGCTTGCCGGACAGCCTCTGAGCGTCCACCGCGCTCACCGCCAGATAGAGCGCGCCTTCCGGAAGGCCTTCCAGGCCGATATGCGTGTCGGCCGTGTCGCCGGTCCAGACCAGCTCGGTATGCGCAGCGTCGCGCGCAACCGAGACCCGATAGCCCGCGGCCCCTTGCACGGGCTGCCAGGCCACCTCCGTGGCGGGGCCCACTACCGTGTCGGGCAGCGGCTGCAGTGACGGCGCCGGCAGCAGCGCGACCGGCCGTGACAAGCGGGCGCCAGCCACGCCGATACCATAGCCAGCCGTCACCGCGGTCGCGGAGGCCGTGGAGGTCGTTCCTGCGCGCGCCAGGGCGACGCCGACCTGGCCTTCCAGCACTTCGCTGCGGCTGCCGTCGGTATCGGCGGCCACACGGTAGCGCGTGCCCCGCACTCCGGTCACCATCATTGGCGTATGCAGCTCGAAGCGGCCCACGCCGCCACCTTCGGGTGCCACGCGCGTTTCGGCCTGGCCGCGCTCGATGCCAATCACGGTATCGGTCAGGCCCGACTTGCGGAACGTGCGCAGCCGCCGCACCGCGACGGTGGTGCCCGGCGGCAGCGTGACACGCGTGCGGTCGGGCAGCTCCAGCGTGACGGTGCTGCCGGCGGCCGTGACGATGCGCGCGCTCTCGCGCAGCGCCAGGCCGGCGCGCAGCGGCTCGCCGTCGGCCTGTGCCGGCCCGTTGACGAACACCACGCGCGCCGCGCCAGGCTGCTCGGGAATCTGGTCCAGCGGGATGCGCAGGCGCGTGCCCGGTGCGAGCCGGTGCGGATCGGCCACGCCGTTGCGCGCCTGGAGCAGGCGCCAGCCGTCGGCGCTGGCCATGTAGCGCTCGGCCAGGGTGAACAGGTTGTCGCCCGGCTCGACCACGTAGATGAAGTCCGCGCCTTCGGCGCCGGCAGGCCCCGCCTGCGCCGGTGCTGCGGGCGCCAGGCACATGGCCAGGGCCATGCCGGTCACCGCAGCCGCCCTAAGCACGGGGCTCGTCCTCAGCACTGGCTTCTTCGAAGCGGTAGCCGTGCGAATAGACGGAAGTCAACCGCACGCCGTTCTCGGGGCGCAGCGCCAGCTTGATGCGCAGGCGCGACATATGCGTATCGACCGTACGCGAACCCGCACCAATGGCGCGGCCCCACACGGCCTGCTCCACCACGTCGCGCGACAAGAGGCGACCCATGTTGCGGAACAGGAACAGCGCAAGCTCGTACTCGCGCGGCGACACCGTCACGGGCTCGCCGCCCAGCGTGATGGTGCGCGCGCGCGGATCGATGCAGTAGCTGCCGCGGCGGATGAGGTCGGAATCCTGGGTGGCCTCGGGGTAGGCGCGGCGCAGCAGCGAGCGCGCGCGCGCCAGCAGCTCGCCGGCCCGGATCGGCTTGAGCATGTAGTCGTCGGCGCCGACGCTCAGGCCGGCAACGATGTCCTCTTCAGCGGTACGGCTGGTCAGGAACAGGATGGGCGGCATGGGGCCGGACGTCTGGCGCACCCAGCTCACCAGTTCAAAGCCACTGGTATCCGGCAATTGCCAGTCCACCACCAGCAGGTCAAAGGCCTGCTCACGCAGTGCGCGCAGCAGGGCCGCGCCCGTGGCATAGGATTCGCATTCGAATCCCGCCTCGCCCAGTATTTTCCGGATCAGTTCAGCCTGGTCCGGATCGTCTTCCACCGAGGCAATCTTCATCCTCACACCCTTCTGCCTGCTGCGACTGCAAATTGCTTCCGCGATCGTGCGGTCGTGCGTTATTGATCCTCTTTTGATCGCTCCCGCATACAACCACGGGAGCGCGGCTGTCGGGAATGCTCCGCGGCAAGCCTGTCCGAAGCATCGCCACAACCACAATGTTACTCAACCGCGGCTTGCGCCCGGTGTCAGTTGCGCGGCCGCCAGCTCATCGCCCAGGCGTACAACGCCACCAAGGTGCCGAACTGGACGAAGATCGACCCGAGCAGGAAGACCAGGGGATACCACAGCAGCGAAAAATGGAGCAGCGACGACGCAGTCAGCGTGTATTGGAGGGGAACCAGCACGACCAGGTATGCCATGGCCATCGCCGACAGCAGCAGCTTGCGCAGGAAACCGAAGTCCAGCACGTTGTAGATCAGCGCATACAGCCACGGCGTGATCAGGATGACCAGCACCGAAGCCTGTGTCAGCGATGCAATGGACTTGCCGGCATCGTACGGAAAGCTCGCCGGCCAGAAATAGAAGTACGCCTGTGCGCTCGCCTGGATCAGGCCAACCAGCCGCAGACCGTAGGCCAGCGGCAGCGCCCGGCCCGAGGTCAGCCATCGCGTCCCGAACAACAGCACCAGCGTGATCGCCATGCCGCACAGCCACTGCACCGGCGTAGGCAGCGCGGCGTTGGCATGCGCATAGGGCACGGTCCCAAAGGCCGGCAGTAATGCCGGGTCAGCCCGCAGCGACACTTCTGCGCCGAGCGCCACGCTCCAGAACCCGATCATGCGGCGCCACAGGTCCGCCACCCATGGCCAGCCCATGCAGAAGGCGTAGGTCAGGAATGCGGGGAGCAGCAGCACGTCGATCCAGCGCGTCAGCGGAAAGGCCAGCCTGCGCATGGCGCGGTGCTTCTCGAAGCGGTCGCCGCGATAGCCCGTCACGCGCTGCAGGGCATCGCCGCGCGCGGTCGCGGGGCGCCGGGCCTGCTGCGGATTTTGTGGCACCGTGTTGCCGCTCACCGGAAACTCCATCGGAAGCCCAGCTCACCCGCGGTGCGGCTGTAGTTGGGATTGTGGTAGTACTGCGCGCCAATCAGCAGCAACAGCTGGCGGGACACACGTTCGCGCCACTGCACGCTGAAGCTGTAGCTGTCAAAGTCGACGCGTTCCGTACCGGTCGTGAATACCTGGTAGGCCTCGCGGGCATGTTCGGCGCGCACGATGAAGGCGCGTGTCTCGTCGCTGCCGATCGTGGCGGCCACGTACTGGCTCGGGCCGAACACCTGGCCCGGGTTCGCCCGGTTGAAGCGCAGGCCGCCCTCCACCACCAGGGACGGGAAGTACGCCAGCCCGCTCAGCAGCACGCCATGGTCCGAACGCCCGCCGTCCTGGCCTTTCGCGTAGTACGCACCGAGACCGGCAACGAAGCGACGGTCCGGACCAAACTTGCGGTAACCGCTCGCGTCGACGCGCCAGCTCGGGAACAGCTCGCTGCTGCCGGCGCCGGCGCCCACGGTCATGTAGTAGTCCTCGGACAGGTTGCGCGTCAGCGATAGTGCCCCGTACTGGCCGTTGAAGCCGAAGCGGCTCTGGTGGTCCAGTTCGCCCTGCACCACGCCCAGCGGCGTCACGGCCATGCCGCGCACCGCGGCGGCGGTCGCCGAACCGTAGCCGTTCGTCATGCGGCCATCGCCGAACACGACTTCGATCGCGCCCTTTTCCGGCTCAAAGGGCACCGGCAGCGGCTGCGGGATCGCCATCGGCCGCGGCGTGGGAACAGGGATCGGCATCGGCGTTATCGAGGACGAATCCTGGGCCAGGGTGGCTTCTGGCTGAACGGAAGCCGGCTGCACTTCGCCCTGCGCGCGGGCTATGTCCATGGCCAGGGCGGATGCTGCCAGCGAAGCACCCCACACGATTCGATTCCAATACACGCTCAGTTCATCCCAAATAGGCTGTGGTCCCACGGACCCAGGTCATTCCCGACGATCGGTGTGGCGCCATCAGGCGCCCCCCTCCCGCAAGGCGGCTGCAATCACGATCCGGTTCCCGGGGCCCGCCACCACTTTCCAGCTGCTCCCCTGCATCGACACGCTGCCCTGTCCGCTTTCCACGCGTGGCCGCGCATAGCGGTCACTCGGAAACAGCCAGGTCAGGGCGTCGAGCGATTGCTTGTTTTCGGCGGTCACGCGGACATCGTTGCGGTCCGATGCCAGGCGCCAGACGGTCTGCTCGCGCCGCTGCGCGAACTCCGCCATCTGGGTCATCGTGCGCCACTGGAAGCGCTGGCGGGCCTGCTCGGCGTCGGCCGCTTCGAGCAGCGCGTCGATGGCGCGCAGGTAGCGTACCGCCCCGGGCGGATGGAAATAGATCAGGCGAATCTCGCCGGTACCCGCGGCAAAGCGCACCAGCGACGTCAGCCAGTCCGCGATCTCCGCCTCGGGAATACTGGACATGTACGCTTCTTCGATGGTGGAGTACTGGCCATAGGTCTGTACCGGGAAGGACCAGATATGCTCGTCGCGGCGGCCGTTGCGGTATGTGCGCGTCGGGCCCTGGCCGATATTGCCAGTGAAGTAGTAGGCCTTGACGTTGTGCTCGTCGAGCCAGCGCGTAGCCCACTCCGGCTGGTTGCCGGTCGGCGCCGAGTACTCGGTCTGCGGCTTGCCCGTCAGTGCCTGGATGGCATCCGCGTTCTTCTGCAGGTAGACCTCCATCGACGCCTGGTTCTTCTCATTGACATTGAGCCCGAACCAGTCGTGGATCCAGCCGCCGTGGCTGCCGACTTCGTGACCATCGCGCATCAGCCCGCGCACGATCTCGGCGAATGCAGGGTTGTTCGCGAGGTCCACGCCGCGCCCATCGTTGAACTGGCGCTGGTCCGGCCCGGCGGTGATGTGGAAGCTGAATGGACCGCGCTTGAACACGCCATCCTGGATCAGGCTGTCGACGGCGTCGATGCAGATCCGCGCATCGCAGTGCCAGTTCAGCACCAGGCCGCCGACGCCCTGCGGCGCGGGCGACAGCCGCGGCTGCTCCAGCATGCGGCCGGCAAAGTAGTTCAGGAAGCCGTGCAGCAGCACGCCGTCGGTGCGCAGCTTGAGATAGCCGAGCGGCAAGTTGACGAACAGCACGCGGCCCCTGCCCAGTGCGCGCTCGCCGGCAATGACCGACTGGTCCTCGGCCACCATCAGGACCTTGCCGCTGTAGCGACTGCCGGTATGCATGGCAGGGTAGCGCAGCATGTCCTCGCCATAGCCTGACAGCATCGCGCGTCCGTCCTTGACGATCCAGCGGCCAGGCGGAATGTGCAGGTCGATCATGGTCTGCGGGGCGCCATAGACGGTCGCCTGATGCGCGAGGTCGGCGCGCAGCTTCGAGTAGAAGCCATACGGTACGCCGACCAGGTCCGACATCCGCGATCCGCCCTGCTCGTAGAAGCCGTTCTCGTCGAGGATGCCCGCGTCATACACCTGCATCAGCGCGCCGCCCGCCTCGACGAACTGCCGGACCTTGTTGACGAACGCCGTCGTCATCGAACGGTGCACGGTATCGGGCAGGATCACCGCGGAATAGTCGCGCTCGCCGTTCAGGCCATGACGCACGAACTCCGAGGCCGTGACGGTGCTCAGGTGGACGCCCTCTTCGCGCGCGGCATCCATCCACGCCTGCGCGTAGATCCGGTTCCCGGCTGCCAGATTGTCTGGAACCACCAGGACGATGCTGTCGCTTTGTGGCTTGCCGGGCCCTTCGCTGATGCTGCGATACGCCAGCAGGCCACACGCCACGATCGTCACCAGTGCGAGTAAGCCAATGACATGCTTGCGCCACGCGGATACTTTCAACAAGTTCAACCTCATTGCATATTGGGCCCGTCGGCCGTGTCTGGCATGGCATGCAGGAGCCCGATCCGCACGCCTTCCTCCAGTAGATTCCAGCGCCCCTGCGCCCGCCACCCCGCCGATGCCCGCAGCCACGCGGCAGCCGTCTGCCGGTCGCCGGCCTTGTAGGCCGCCAGGGCAATCAGGCCCCACGGATAGTGGTCACTCTTGCCGGCCAGCCAGTCCTCGGCGTGACGGTGCTTCCAGACCGCCCACTGACGCGTCGCCTGTGGGTCGGTGCTTACGTCGCTGAGCCACAGATAGACTGGTGCGACAACATTCGGATAGAACCCGTACAGCGCCGGCGGCAAGGTAGCGTGCGCCGGCTCCAGCGCCACCGCCGGGTCGTAGCCGTAGCTGCGCGCCAGTCCATCGAGCATCTGGCGCTGCGAGGGCAATTGCGACAGCTCGCGCGCGTAGCGCGCGGCCGTGTCGGGCCTCGCGCGCAAGCCGCCCAGCGCGCCGGCAACTTCGACGTTGTCGGCCAAGTACGCCTCGGGCCGGCCGAAGCGCGCGCGGAACGTGGCGCGCTGCGGATCCCACAGGGTCGCGAGGTTCTCCAGCGACCTGCCGCAACTGGCCTCCAGCGCCCGGTCGCCCTTGAGCACCTCGCTGGCCAGTATGCACCAGAACACCGCGAGCGAATCGTCGGCATCTGCCGGGCCACAGGCGACCCATTGCGCGCCTCCACTGCGGCAGATGCGCGGGAACGGCCCGTTTGGCTGCTGGTACGGCAGCAGCCAGTGCGCCAGCGCATCGGCATGCGCATGCACATCCACGCCAAGCCGGTGCGCGACCAGCAGGGCATAGATCGCGGTGTAGGGCTCGACATAGTCGCCACGGGCAAATACGGTCATGGCGCCATTGGCCACCGTGAAGTCTTCGAACATGGGCGTTGCCGGCCTGGTGTCCGCGCCCGCGGCTGTCAACGACACGCCGAGCGCCAGCAGCGTCGCGGCACAGCGCCGTGCCAGCCGGCGTACGCCGCTGGCCGGCGACACGGCGGCGCGGCTGCGGAACGGGTTCGGAAGCCTCGACACGGGGGCGGCTCCTAGGCTGCGAAACGCGCAACTTCATGGGTGGTGATCACCCCATGAACGATGCAGCCAGGCGAAACGAACAGGCGGTTGCACACCAGCGTGGTCGGCGCGTCGGGGCGCCCGATCCGGCAATTGGGGCCGAGCACAATGTCCTCGAAGCCGATCAACGGCCCCAGAATGGCGCTGCCGGCCCCGATTTCCATATTCTTTCGCGCCGAAAGACTGCCGATGATCCTGGCACCGTCGCCCACATGCAACTGGCCGTGGCTCTTGATGCTGCCTTCGAGTGAAAGCTGGGCCGCCACGCGGCAATCCCCGCGCACCACATAGTCGCCCGCGGGCGCGCTGTCGTGCCCGATGTCCGCATTGCCATCGAGCACCTGGCGCGAAGCCACCGGTTGCGGCATGGGCACCGGCTTTGGCGCCAGCCCGGCCTCGCCAAACACCACGGAAGGTGCGCCCGCGCGTTCAAAGCGCGCCGGCGGCTCGAAGCTGACGATCTGTTCGGCAGTGACCCGACCGCCCACGCGCGCATCCGACGCCAGGCGCACCTGCCGCCCATGCACCCAGCGCTGCACCTCGGCCTTCTCGCCGAGCCGGACTTTGCCTTCGGCCAGGCACGCGCGCAGCTGCGTGCCGGCGCCCGCTTCGAAGTCATGCTCCACGTAAAGGTCGGCGCGCACGCGGCTGTCCTGCGCCAGCGAGGCGCTGCCGCGGAACACGACGATATGGTTGGCCTTGCCCAGGGCCCGGGAAAGCGCCTTCTGCTCGTCCGGCTGCAGCGTGCGGATATCGCGGCCCGCGCTGAGTGCCTTGCTGACGGGAATCTCGTAGCCATCGCCCGCCTGGCGCAGTGCGTCCAGGTCGACGCCGTGCTGCTCGACCAGGCGCGTGCGGAAGCCATTGGCAAAGAACGTCAGGCTGTTCGGCTGGTCGCGCCGCATCGGCAGCGGCGCGAAGTCGGTCGGACGCAGCCATTCGGCGAGCGCCGGCAGGAATGGCAGCAACAACAGGCCCAGCACGGCGCCGGCAAGAAGGAAATAGTTCGCGGTCATCATGCCTCCCCGGCCGGGCGGGTGTCGGAGGGCGAGGACACGCCGCCGGCGGTGCCCGCCGCCGGCGTGCGGAAGCGCTCGGTCTTGTCCCAGACCAGCTCGCGCTTGTGCCAGGCGTCTGCGACCTGCGCGACGGCCGCGCGCGAGATCGCCACCATGCTGACCAGGAAGCCGAACAGGTTCAGCGGCAGCAGCCGGATACGGTTGCGGTGGCCGTCCAGGTAGGTGGCTGCGGCAATCTCGAAGAACGCCGCGTTGCTGCCCAATCCGCCGTAGCACAGCAGGGCCGTCAGGAACACCCAGCCCGACACGATTGACTGCGCGGCTGTATAGAACAGGATTGCCGCAATCACCCAACCGAGCAGCTGGATCGGCGGCATGATGAAGATCAGCAACAGGAGCGCCCCATCCACGCGCTCGCGCAGGCTGATGCGCGGGTTGGTGACCAGCTTCCGGATATTGTTCACCATCACCTGGTTGTGGCCACGCGACCAGCGGCTGATCTGCCTGACCCGCACGGGCCACACCTCCGGCACCTCTTCATAGCACTCGGACCGGTTCTGGTAGACCGTCTTCCAGCCGCGCTGGAGCAGGCGGAACGTGACATCGGTGTCTTCGGCGAGGGTGTCGATATTCCACCCGCCGATCTCTGCCAGCGCGCGGCAGCGGATGCCGCCCACGGTGCCGCCGTACTGCGGCACCAGCCCGAGGTTCATGCGCGCGGTCTGGTCCACCTGGTAGCCGCCCGCGCGCTCCAGGTCGAGCAGGCGGGTGAGCAGGTTCGCGCCGGCGTTCACCGGCACCACGCGGCCCATGATCGCCCCCACCTCCGGATCGAAGAATGGCGCCACCAGCTGCTTGATCAGACCGCGCGCCGGCAGATAGTCGGCGTCGAACACGATCATGATCTCGGCGTCGATCAGCGCGGTGGCATCGCGCAGCGCGGCCGCCTTGCCGGGACGCCCCTCGGTGCGGTGAAAGGGCGAGAAGCGGCCAGGGTGCTTCGCCGCGATGTTATCGATGATCTGCCGCGTGCCGTCGGTCGAACGGTCGTTGACGGGCATGATGGTCATCTTGTCATGCGGGTAGTCCACCTGCAGCAGGGCATTCAGGCAGTCGGCGATCACCCGCTCTTCGTTGTGCGCGGCGACACAAACCACGACGCGCGGCCAGACCCCGTGCTCGATGTCGAGGTAGGGCTGGCGCTGGCGGCCGAACAGGCGGTTCAGCGTGAAGACGTAGTGCCGCACCGTGTAGATCGCCAGCAGCACGATGATGCAGAGCGCGGCCGCAAGCAGGACGCTGTTGACTAGCGACAGGATTTGCATGGTTGGCATCAGGATGCGGCCGGCCGGGCGTTCCGGCCGGAAGCACGGACGTTCATGGCGGTCATGCCGCCGCCTGCTGGTCGCAGAGGAATTCGCTCATGGGCGTACCCGACAGGGCCGCCACGATCCGCTCCGAAGCCAGGCCATCGCCGTAAGGATTCAGGCGTTGCGAGAACGCACGCCAGGCGTCATCGTCGTCATAGAGATGAGCGACCGCTTGCACGATGCTCGCGACTTCGGTACCGACCAGCCGCACCGTGCCCGCCTGCACGGCCTCGGGCCGCTCGGTGACGTTGCGCATGACCAGCACGGGCTTGCCCAGTGACGGCGCCTCTTCCTGTACGCCGCCCGAGTCGGTCAGGATCACGTGGGCCCGCTGCATCAGCCGCACGAAGCGCGCGTAGTCGAGCGGCTCGATCAGGTGCACATTCGCCAGGCCCGACAGCTTGGCCTGCACGGGGCCCTGGACGTTGGGGTTCAGGTGGACCGGGTAGACGATCTGGATATCGTCGCGCCGCGCAAGCTTGGCCAGCGCTTCGCAGATATTGGCAAACCCGGAGCCGAAATTCTCGCGGCGATGGCCCGTGACCAGCAGCAGCTTTCGGTCGTCGCGAAGGAAGGGGAAATGCGCATCGAGCCGTTCGCGGAACGGCTGGTCGGCCAGGATCCGGCCCGTCGTCTGGAGCAGGGCATCGATCACGGTATTGCCGGTCACCACGATTCTGCCGCCCAGGTTCTCGGCCTGCAGGTTGTTGCGCGAGGACTCGGTGGGCGCGAACAGCAGATCGGCACAGACATCGATCGTGCGTCGATTCATTTCCTCGGGCCATGGCTGGGACAGGTCACCGGTCCGCAGCCCGGCCTCGACATGGCCGACCGGGATGCGGCGATGAAACGCCGCCAGGGCAGAAACCATGGCCGAAGTCGTATCGCCATGCACGAGAATCCGGTCTGGACGCACGGTCTCCAGCACATCGTCGAACGTTGCCAGCAGCCGTGAACTCAGGCCATTAAGGGTCTGGTCGCGCGTCATCAGCTCGAGGTTGTACTGCGGGACGATCTCGAACAGGTCCAGCACCTGCTGCAACATCTGCTGATGCTGTCCGGTCACGCAAACGACGGATTCAATCTGCGTGTTGCCAGCCAGCGCCCTGACCAGGGGCGCCATCTTGATGGCTTCGGGACGTGTGCCAAATACAGATAGGATTTTCATCATGCCGTACAAAAGAACCTGACAACCCGCCACGGAGTGGCTGGGCGAGCACAGATTTTGCCTCGCAGCTCCCGCTTTTCCGTCATATGACGCTTGCTGCGCACTGCGCCCGACCTTGCGTGCACCGAATCTGGGCAACACAGCATCCTAGGCTAGCCCGACGCAACACACTGTCAACAATTGTGCCAAGGCCGATACATTGCCAGCGCACGTGACTGTACCCCGGCAAGGCATGGCCAGGGTGCAGGAACAAGTTGGGATCTTGCGATGGGCAAGGCGAACCGGCGCCCCAACCCCTTTGGAAGCTGCGTCTTATCGCGAAGACGCGGATGCGCTATTGTGAGCGATTCATTGTGATTCCCCGTACTCGATGACATTCGCGCGCACATGGCGGCGATGTTTTCGTCGTGGCCGCCGTCAGGCATTTCCACGCGATTTTATTTTTCACGACCCTTTTAGAGGGATCGTTTCCGCGGCCGCATCCCCCGAATGTGGTAGGCCGCGAAGTAAGCAATTGTAAAAGCGGTAGCAACCCAATGGCTTACAAGGCAGACATTATGCCCGACAACAAGTCCCGGTGATACTTCTGCATAAACCGAAGATCAGTCAATACCGCCTGTGACGCACTGTTGCAGTGCGGACGGCGTGTCTCTCAGGGAATTCACTGAATCGACGGTGATGTAGAAACCGCTAATATCTCGTGTCGGAACATCTCATCATGATTTGGCGCTTTGCCTGATTGACACGCCGGGAAAATTCGTCAGAATGCTCCCCACACAGTGCAGCGCCTTTCGATGTGTCGTTCCGTGGTGTTTTCTCGATTGTCATACCACCGACATTTGGAAGGCATAAACAATGCGCAAAGGCACCGGGCATTCACCAACCCTTGCGCGGTTCCAGCATTGGGCACGATGTACAGCGGGCAATTAAGCTCATTTGAAATTCAAGGTTGAAAAGATATGGAAACCGGTACCGTTAAGTGGTTCAACGACGCCAAGGGCTTCGGCTTCATCACCCCGGACGCAGGCGGGAACGATCTGTTCGCGCACTTCTCCGCGATTGAAGGCGCAGGCTTCAAGTCGTTGAAGGAAGGCCAGAAGGTCCGCTACGTCAAGGCGATGGGCCAGAAGGGCGAACAAGCCACGAAGATCCAGGCGGTCTGATCCGGTTTGGACACCGGCAGGCGCGCGCCCAAGCACGCGCCTGCCAACAGAGAGCCCCGCGAACGCGGGGCTCTCTGCATTTGGCGGCCCGCATCGGCGCCGCCTGGAACGCGACGCAGCGGCTTGCCACGCGAGCATCGAGGCTCTCTCCGTCATCCTCGCACTGCTGCTGCCGCTGGCGACCCGTGCCCAGGCCGTTGCCAATTTCGGCCAAGGCCACCTCCGCGTGCCACCGCCCGCGCGCCGATAAGGCACTCTGGCGCGGCCGGCCTATTACGAGGTTATTGCTATAATCGCCCGACCCCCAATCCACCGTGAGCGTGGCACGGCAGCGTGGTCCGCCGATGTCACACGACGGGATAAAAAGCGTGTCGAGGAGTTACGTGGCCGGTACTCAAATCGCAACGCCAGATGCCCCCACTGCCGGCGCAGCCACGCCGGCCGCATCCTCGGGCAGTTCCTTCCACGCAGCCATGCGCATCCTGCCCGTGGCTCAGCGGCAGGCCATGTTCGAGATCTATGCCTTCTGCCGGGCAGTCGACGATATCGCCGACTGCGACGCACCGCATGCCGAGCGGCTTGCCGGCCTGGATGCCTGGCGACGCGACATCGGCCTGTGCTATGCCGGCCTGGCCCCTGCCGCGCTACGGTCCCTGGCACAGCAGATTGACGCCTTCCATCTGCGCCAGCAGGACTTCCTGGATGTGATCGACGGCATGACCATGGACGTGGTCGCCGATATCCGCGCGCCCGACGCCGCTACGCTGGACCTGTACTGCGACCGCGTCGCGAGTGCGGTGGGCCGGCTTGCCGTGCGCGTGTTCGGCATGGACGAGGCCCCGGGCCTGGCGCTGGCGCATCATCTCGGGCGGGCGCTGCAACTCACCAATATCCTGCGCGATATCGACGAAGACGCCGCCATCGGCCGTCTCTACCTGCCGGCACCCGCACTGGTGGCCGCGGGCGTGCAAGGGCTGGAGCATGCCACGCCGCTGGAAGTCGTCGCCCATGCCGGCGTCGACGCGGCCTGCGCGGCCGTCGCACGCGAGGCGCAGGCCCACTACGAACAGGCCGATGCGGTCATGGCGCAGTGCCCGTCACGCGTGGTGCGCTCGCCGCGGATCATGTCCCAGGTCTATCACTGCCTGCTCACGCGCCTGCGCGCGCGGGGCTGGCGCGCACCGCGCACGCGCGTGCGCGTGCCGCGCGCGCAGATGCTGTGGATCGTTCTGCGCCACACCATGGTCTGAAGATGCTGCAAGCGGATCCGCTGCGCGGCGCACGGCGCCCCGCGGCATCCCGAACACCATCTTCGAGGCACGCATGCGTCGTGCCGCACAAGGAGTTTGCATGTTGATGAACGAGGCCGTCCTTGCCGCACCGCGAGCCGCCATGGCGCCCGCCGCGCCGGCCGCCCCGGACGCCCTGGAAACCGGTATCGGGCGTGCGCTCGATGCCCTGCTGGCCCAGCAGAAATCCGACGGGCACTGGATCTACGAGCTGGAAGCCGACGCCACCATCCCGGCCGAATACGTGCTCATGGTGCACTACCTGGGCGAGACGCCGGACCTGGCGCTGGAAGCACGCATCGCGCGCTACCTGCGGCGCATCCAGAATGCCGAGGGCGGCTGGCCGCTGTTCCATGAAGGCCGCTCTGACGTCAGTGCCAGCGTGAAGGCCTATTTTGCGTTGAAGATGGCCGGCGACGATCCGCAGGCCCCGCACATGACGCGCGCGCGCGCCGCCATCCTCGCCATGGGCGGCGCGGAAGCGAGCAACGTCTTCACGCGCACGCTGCTGGCGCTGTATGGCGTGATGTCCTGGCAGGCGGTGCCGATGATGCCGGTGGAAATCATGCTGTTGCCGCAGTGGTTCCCGTTCCATCTGTCGAAGGTATCGTACTGGGCCCGCACGGTGATCGTGCCGCTGCTGGTGTTGAACAGCCTGCGGCCGCAGGCGCGCAACCCGTGCAAGGTCGGCATCGACGAGCTGTTTGCCGCCCCGCGCGAAGGCGTGCGGCTGCCACCGAAGGCAGCCCACCAGCACGCCGGCTGGTATTCGCTGTTCCGCGGCGCCGATGCGCTGCTGCGCGCTGCCGAGCCCATCATGCCGGGCGCGCTGCGCCGCCGCGCCATCGACGCAGCGGTTGCATTCGTGCGCGAACGGCTCAACGGCGAAGATGGCCTTGGCGCAATCTTTCCCGCCATGGCGAACTCGGTAATGATGTTCGACGTGCTCGGCATTCCGCCCGATGATGCCGACCGCGCCGTGGCGCGGCGCTCGATCGAGAAGCTGCTGGTCATCCATGACGACGAAGCCTACTGCCAGCCATGCCTGTCGCCGGTGTGGGATACCGCGCTGGCGGCCCATGCGCTGCTGGAAACCGGCGAGCCACGCGCCACGGCCGCAGTCAGGCACGCGCTGGACTGGCTGCGCCCGCTACAGGTACTCGATTTGCGCGGCGACTGGACGGTACGCCGGCCGGATGTGCGGCCGGGCGGCTGGGCGTTCCAGTACGCCAACCCGCACTACCCCGACGTGGACGACACCGCGGTCGTTGCCGCGGCGATGAACCGCGCCGCCCAGGCAGACCGCGCCGCAGACGCCGACCATGCAGACCCGAACGCCAAAGCGGTCACGCGCGCGATCGAATGGATCGTCGGCATGCAGAGCGGCAACGGCGGCTGGGGCGCGTTCGAGCCGGAGAACACGCACCTGTACCTGAACAACATCCCGTTCGCGGACCACGGCGCGTTGCTCGATCCGCCCACGGCGGATGTGTCGGCACGTTGCCTGTCCATGCTGTGCCAGACCGGAGACACGCCCGACAAGAGCGAACCGGCCGCGCGCGCGCTGCGCTACCTGCTGGCCGAGCAGATGCCTGACGGAAGCTGGTTCGGGCGCTGGGGCACCAACTATATCTATGGCACGTGGAGCGCCTTGTGCGCGCTCAACGCCGCGGGCCTGGACCGCGACGCTCCGCCGGTGCGGCGCGCTGCCGAGTGGCTGGCCGGCATCCAGAACGCGGACGGCGGCTGGGGCGAAGACGGCGACAGCTACAAGCTCGAATACCGCGGCTACGAACGCGCGCCCAGCGTGGCATCGCAAACGGCCTGGGCACTGCTGGGATTGATGGCGGCCGGCGAGGCCGGGCATCCCGCCGTGGCACGCGGCATCGGCTACCTGCTGCGCACGCAGCAGCCCGATGGCCTGTGGCGCGAGCCGCGCTTCACCGCCGTCGGTTTCCCGCGCGTGTTCTACCTGCGCTATCACGGCTACGCGCGCTACTTCCCGCTGTGGGCGCTGGCGCGCTACCGCAACCTGCAGCGCAGCTGCACGCGCCAGGTGGCGTGGGGATTGTGAACGGCACCCCTGATGCGCCTGTCTTGGGCGAGCCGTGCGTGCTCGTGGTCTGCGGCATGGACTTCGAAGCAAGGATCGCGGCTGGTCCGGGCAGCGAAGTGGTGGTCGGCCTGCGCGGTGCGGCACTGGCCGCGGCTATCGAGCGCAGCGCGGGCGAATGCGCCGGGATCCTCAGCTTCGGCGTGGCCGGCGGCCTGGATCCCGCGCTGGCACCGGGCGCGGTCGTCATTGCCACCAGCGTGCGCGACGAATCCAGCGGGCAATCCATGCCGGCCGATCCGGCCTGGATGCGCGCGCTGATGCGGGCGCTGCCGCAGGCGGCAGCCGGTGCGCTCGTCGGCTCGGACACCGCCGTGGCGACGCTCGCCGACAAGGCTGCCCTGTACGCCGCCAGCGGTGCGCTGGCCGTCGACATGGAGTCTCACATAGCCGCCCGCATGGCGCGCAGCCATGGATTGCCTTTCGCTGCCTGCCGCGTGGTGATCGATCCGGCCACGCGCGCCGTCCCGCCACTGGCGCTGGCCGGGATGGGAAATGACGGGCGCACCGATATCGGTGCGGTCATGGCGGGGTTGCTGAAGGCGCCGTGGCAATTGCCGGCGCTGATGCGGCTGGGGCGCGATGCCAGTGCCGCGCGTGCGAGTCTGTTGGCGGTACGGCGGGCTGTCGATCAGGACTTTGCGCTAGGCAACCAGCCTGCGAGCTAGAAGGTCTGACCAGCACTCGCCGGTACTGAATCCGACGAAGGCGTCCGTTCCCGGTGCCTCACCCAAACTTCCGCGCCGCATCCAGCGCCAGCCCCGACCCGATCCCGCCGAACAGGTCCCCTTCCACCCGCCGCGCCTGCGGCAGCAGTTCGCCGAGCCGCTGCCGCAGCAGCGGCACGCTGCTGGAGCCGCCCGTGAACAGGATGGTGTCGACCGATTCCGCCTTCACGCCCGCCGTCACCAGCATGTCCTGCACGGTCTTCTCGGTCTTCGCCACGAGCTTGCCGATGGACTGGTCGAACTCTTCGCGCGTGATCGCAAGTCTCAGCTCGGGCTCGATGCGGTGCAGGTCCACGTCGGTGCGGTCCGTGCCCGAGAGCGCGATCTTGGCCGCTTCCATCTGGATGGCAAGCCAGTGACCCGCGCGCTCGCGGATCAGGCGGATCAGCCGGTCGAGCATGGCGGTGTCGGCCGCGTCGCGATAGTTGTCCATCACGATCGACCACGCCTTGCGCGTGTAGACGAGGTTGATGGTGTGCCAGCTCGCCAGGTCGAAGTACTGCCCGGAGGGCATTTCCTTGCCGTTGCGCAGCTTGCTGCCCAGGCCCAGCAGCGGCATGGCGCGCGCCAGGCTCAGCGCGCGGTCGAAGTCGGTCCCGCCGATATGCACGCCGCCATTGGCCAGGATGTCGTCGCGCCGGTCGGTGCGGCTGGCGCGCTCGGGCGACAGCCGCACCAGCGAGAAGTCCGACGTGCCGCCGCCGATGTCGGCAACCAGCACGAGTTCTTCCTGCGCGATCTTCGCTTCATAGTCGAACGCGGCCGCGATCGGCTCGTACTGGAATTCAATGTCGCGGAACCCCGCATCGCGCGCGATCTCCGCGAGCGTCTGCTCGGCGAGCTGGTCGGCCTTCGGGTCCTCGTCGATGAAGAACACCGGCCGGCCCAGCACCGCGCGCGTGAACGTGGCGCCCGCCGCGCGCTCGGCGCGGCCTTTCAGTTCGCTGATGAAGTGCGCCAGCAGCTTGCGGAAGGGCATGGCCTGCCCCATCACCTCGGTGCTGTCTTCCATCATCGAGGTACCGAGCAGGCTCTTGAGCGAGCGCATCAGCCGCCCTTCGTAGCCGGCCAGGTAATCCTCCAGCGCCGCGCGGCCATAGCTGACCAGCGGGTCTTCGGCATGGAAAAAGATCACTGAAGGCAGCGTGAGCTTGCCGTCTTCCAGCGGCAGGAGCGCGGCCGGATGGCCGGGGCGGGTCCATCCCACCGTGGAGTTGGACGTGCCGAAGTCCAGGCCGCATGCGTTTGACATCATCGATTCCGTTCTTTGTACAACGACTGCTAGTTCCCCGGGCCAGCCAATGGGCCGGCGCAGGCCGGGCGCCATTGTAGTGGCAGATGCCGGCCGCGTTCGGCCCTTGACACCGTCAGCGGCGAATCCTATGCTCCTTTCGTTCTTTCTATAAGACCTACGTTCTGTCTTATAGAATTTAATAGATATCAGGAGACGACATGACTTTCCCGCACCGCCGCAAGCTTCACACTTGTGCCCGCGCACTGCTGTGCCTCGCCATCCCCGGATTCATGGCAGCCGCGGCACCGGTCCACGCCGACACCTACCCGAGCCAGCCGGTGCGCCTGGTGGTACCGTTCCCGCCCGCGGGCGGCACGGACGTGCTGTCGCGGCTGGTGTTCAACAAGGTGGGGCTGGCCACGCACTGGAACGTGGTGGTGGAAAACCGCGCCGGCGCGGGTGGCAATATCGGCCTGGATGTCGTCGCCAAGGCCCGGCCCGACGGCTACACCCTGGGCATGGGCCAGACCGCGAACCTGGCGATCAATCCGACCCTCTACCCGAAGATGCCCTATGACGCGGTCAAGGACTTCGCGCCCGTGGTGCTGGTCTCCGCCCAGCCAGTGGTGCTGATCGTGCGCGCCGATTCCCCGTACAAGACGGTCGCGGAACTCGTGGCGGCCGCCAAGGCCAAGCCGCTGTCGATGGCCTCTGCCGGCACCGGCACCGTGGGCCACCTGACCGGCGAGATGTTCGCGCGCCGCACCGGCATCAAGGCGCTGCACGTGCCCTACAAGGGCGCGTCGCCGGCCTTGACCGACCTGCTCGGCGGCCAGACCGACTTCTATTTCGCCACGCCGCCCATTGCGATGCCGATGATCAAGGCCGGCAAGATCCGCGCGCTGGCGGTCACGTCCGGCAAGCGCCTGCCGCTGCTGCCGGCCGTGCCGACCGTGGCCGAATCGGGCTACGCCGGCTTCCAGGCGGAAGACTGGAAGGCGCTGGTGGCGCCGGCAGGCACCTCCCCCGAAGTGGTCAAGCGGCTCAACGCCGAGGTCAACAAGGCGCTCGCCCAGCCCGACACCGTCAGCAAGCTGCGCGAGGAAGGGAGCGAACCGCGCGGCGGCAGCGCCCAGGACCTGGCCGCCTTCATCAAGGCCGAGAACGCACGCTGGGGCGCGATCGTGAAGGAATCCGGCGCGCGCGTAGAGTAATCGCCGCTGCCCCGATCCGTCCCGGCCCGTCCCCGCATTCCGCAGGAAACCATCATGCAAAAACCGTTGCGCCATGTGCGCGTACTCGACCTGACCAATGTGCTGGCGGGCCCGTTCTGCTGCCACCAGCTCGCGCACATGGGCGCCGAGGTCATCAAGGTGGAAACGCCTGGCACCGGCGACCTGGCACGCCAGCTTGGCGCTGACGCGGAACTGAACCAGCGCCTGATGGGCGTGTCGTTCCTGGCGCAGAACCCCGGCAAGCAGTCGATCACGCTCAACCTCAAGCACGCGCGCGGCAAGGAAGTGTTCCGCAAGCTGGTGCAAAGCGCCGATGTCGTGGTCGAGAACTTCCGCCCCGGCGTCATGACGCGCCTGGGACTCGGCTATGACACCCTGAAGCAGGACAACCCGCGCCTGATCTACTGCGCGATCTCCGGCTTCGGCCAGGACGGGCCGCTGTCGGACCTGCCGGCCTACGACCAGATCATCCAGGGCATGTCCGGCGTGATGAGCATCACCGGCGACGCGCAGACCGCGCCGTACCGCGTCGGCTATCCGGTGTCGGACACCATCGGCGGCATCACGGCGGCCTTTGCCATTGCGGCCTCGCTGGCGGACCACCAGCGTACCGAAGGCTATTTCATCGACGTGTCGATGCTCGAAGCCACGCTTGCCACCATGGGCTGGGTGGTCTCGAACCACCTGATCGCCGGCCAGACGCCGGCCCCGATGGGTAACGAGAATTTCACGGCCAGCCCGTCCGGCACCTTCCGCACCGGCGACGGCCTGCTGAACATCGCCGCCAACAAGCAGGAGCAGTTCGAGGCCGTATGCCGCGTGGTGGGCCGCCCCGACCTGATCGCCGACGAGCGCTTTGCCGCGCGCCAGGCGCGACTGGCGAACCGCGCCGCACTGACGCAGGCACTGGAAGCCGAACTGGCAAAGAAGTCCGCCGAAGCGTGGTGGACCCTGCTCAACGATGCCGGTGTCCCGGCCGGCCCCGTGCTGGGCGTGCCCCAGACCCTGGAGCAAGCGCAGGTGCGCGACCGCGGCATGATCGGCACCTTCGCCGACGTGCCCGGCGTCGGCCGCGACATCCGCGTGGTGCGCACCGGCTTCAAGCTGAACCGCGAAGCACCCTCGGTAGACACCCCGCCGCCGCAGCTGGGCGAGCACACGCGGCAGATCCTTGCCGGCCTGGGCTACAGCGAAACCGAAATCGATACCCTCGGACAGGAGCGTGCAATATGAGCGAAACCAGCCAGACCATGGACCCCGGCCAGCAGATGTCCCAGGACTGGTGGCGCACGGAAATCATCGACATGCGCCCCGGCGAGATCCGCTACCGCGGCTACCCGATCGAGCAACTGATCGGCCAGGTCTCGTTCGCGCAGATGATCTGGCTGATGCTGCGCGGCGAGCTGCCGGGCCCGGGCCAGGGCGAGCTGCTCGATGCGGCCCTGATGGCCGCCGTGGATCACGGGCCGCAGGCGCCCAGCATCGCCATCGCGCGCATGGCGGCCACGTGCGGCGTCGGGCTGAACAATGCCATGGCCTCGGCGGTCAACGTGCTCGGCGACGTGCATGGCGGCGCCGGCGAGCAGGCGGTGGAGCTGTACCAGGACATCGCGCGGCGCATCGACGCAGGCGCCGCGCTGGATCCGGCGGTCAGCGCTGGCCTGCAGCACTACCGCGACCTGCACGGCAAGTTCGTGTCGGGCTTCGGCCATCGCTTCCACCCGCTGGATCCGCGCGCGCCGCGGCTGCTGGCGCTGGTGGACCAGGCGGCGGAGAAAGGCGTGGTGAACGGCCGCTACGCCGCGATCGCGCGGGCCGTGGAACGCGCGCTGGGCGAAGGCCGCAGCAAGCCGGTGCCGATGAATATCGACGGCGCCACGGCGGTGATCTATGCGGAACTCGGCTTTCCGGCGCCGCTGGCGCGCGGGCTGTTCTGCCTGTCGCGCTCGGTCGGCATCCTGGCCCATGCGTGGGAACAGACCCAGCAGGGCGGCCGCAACAAGGGGCCGATCCCGCGCCAGTTCCTGTGGACGTATGACGGCACGCCGCAGCGCGATGTGCCGGGCGGTCCGGAGGCCTGACTCAGCCCTGCCCCTGGCTCAGGGGCGCCGGCGCCATGATCTGGCTGACCACGCGGACCAGCGCCGGCGGCGGCGCGTCCTCGAGCGTGGCGGATGCCACCACATAGCGGTCGCGGCCCTGCTGCTTGGCCAGGTAGAGCGCGCGGTCGGCATCCGCGAACAGGGTGCGCCACAGCAACTCCTTGCTGCCCGTCTCGCCGCGCAACTGCGCCACCCCGATGCTGACTGAGGCAAAGCACTCCCGCCCGGGCAGCGGGATCGCGCGGACCTTGCGCAGGATACGGTTGGCCAGCGCGGTGGCCTGGTGTTCGTCGGTATGCGGACAGAGAATGCAGAACTCCTCGCCGCCGTAGCGCCCCGCCACATCGGAGGCACGGCGCGAGTTGTCGAGCGCGTGGGCCACTTCCCGCAGCACCGCGTCGCCGGCGTGGTGGCCAAAGGTGTCGTTGACCTGCTTGAAGTGGTCGATATCGATGACCAGGCACGATAGCGGCTGGCCGTCGCGCTGCCAGCGCGCCACCAGGCCCAGTGCCGAATGGTCCAGCGCGCCGCGGTTGAGCAGCCCGGTCAGCGCATCCAGGCGTGCGCCGCTTTCGTTGTTGGCGATGATCTGCTCCATCGCCATCACGGTGAATCCGAACAGCCCGAGCAGCACCGCGATCAGCAGCGCCAGCGCCCAGGCCGACCCCGCCGGGCCAATGAAGAACAGCGTGAATGCGTGCGGGTCGGCAGCCTGCGTGACGGCATGGCTGGCGCCGGCCAGCAGGGTCGACAGCTGCACCAGGCTGGACACCAGCACCAGCGGCGCGCCAATGCTGCGCCGCCCGCGGCCGGTCCGCAGCAGCGTCGCGATCGTCGCCAGGGCAATCATGGCAAGGATGCCGTAGACGGCTGCCTGCAGCACGCGCGGCCCGTCTGGCAGGCCAGCGAAAGTGACCATCAGCCCGACCACGACCACACCGGCCGTCGCCAGCGGGCCGGCATGCGAGAGCAGGCTGTAATAGACGCGCACGCCGCGGTAGATCAGCAGCCAGCCCACCACGAAGGCGCCGGCGCCGGCCATGCCCAGGTGCGGCGCGCCACCGGCCGCGCTGACCGCCAGCGCCAGTCCGGCGCAGGAGACCATCACATGGCCGAAGGCCCAGAGCCGCCCCGCTTCGATCGCGCGCAGCGCAAAGACCAGCCCGGCCGAGATGACCAGCGTGCTGGAAAAGAACACGATCATCACGACCGCAAGGGTCTGCTGGTCCAGGTGCACGAGAATCCCTTGACAAGGCCATGAGGCGCGCCGTCAGTCGACATGACGGCACGGGTAAGGGGGGGGCGACCGGGAATGATATCCCGCGGCAGCCGTCAACGGGCACCCCCGACAAGCCGGGTCGCCTCACCGCAACACCCGCCTGAGGAGGGGATCAGGCAGCCGCCGCCGGCATCTCGGGAAAATCGGGGAAGCTGCCGCCCAGTGCCTGGGTCAGCGCGCGGGCGGCGCCCAGGACATCGTCACGGAAGTCTTCGCGGAACCGGCTGGCCGGGCAGGTCAGCGTCAGCGCGCCGGCCAGGCTGCCGTCCGGTCCGAATACCGGCGCCGACACGCCCGCGATATCGGGACTGCGGTCGCCAACCAGCGCGACCACCCCCTGGCGGCGGATGCGCTCGTAGAGTTCGCCGGCTTCTCCGGCAAAGGCGCGCAGCACGCGCCCGCCGGCGCCGCGGTCGCGCGGCAGCAGTTCCCCGGCGCGGATGTGGTCGCGCACGGGCTGGGGCGAATCGACGCGGTACAGGCACAGCCGGTGTTCGCCCTGCTCGACATGGAACGCGGCGCTTTCGCGCGTGGCCTGCACCAGCGCGCGCAGCACCGGCATGACCGCGGCCTCCAGCGAGAACGACGCGGCATAGACCGCATTGAGCCGCGCCACCTCGGGTCCCAGGCTATAGCGCCCGTCGGGCCGCCGCTGCACCAGCGCCGCATGCTCCAGCGACGCGAGCAGCCGCAATAGCGTGCTTTTATAGAGGCCGGAGCGTTGCGCCAGCTCGGCCAGCCCGAGCGAGGTATCGCCAAGCCGGAACGCCGACAGCACGAACAACGCACGGTCCACGGCAACGGCGCCGCCTTCGGCGGCGTGCTTGTCGGCTTCGGAGACCTGGGCGGCTTTGCGTGGCATGGACTGGCGCTGAATGGAAAACCGGCGTGCAAGACACGCCGGCATGACGAAACGAACAGCCACCGTATAGAAGGGACCCGGCCTTGTCAATGCATGGCGGCCAGGCCGTCAACGGTGCCCGCCGCCACGTGCCCCGCCCATTCCGCCACCCATCCCGCGAACCGCTCCGCCACCCATGCCGCCGCGGAACCCGCCGTGCGGCATGACACGGACGACGCGCCCGCCCCAGCCGCCGCCGACATGGCGGAAGAACACGTGGTGCATGGGATGCAAGTGGTGGTGGCGGTCAACGAAGACGAACGCCGCCCCGTAGCCCACGGCCACCGGCGCCCAGTACCAGGAATCGCTGTCGTCGTAGTAGTAAGGCGTTGGATAGTAGGCGCCGCCGCTGTCGTCCACCAGTTGCCAGCTGCCGTCAGGCTGCAGGCAGGCCACGCCGGTCACCTGCTGCCACTGGCCATTGATCACGACCTGGCCCGCCACCAGCTGGCATGGCGGCCCCGTGCTCCAGGTCTCGTCGGCCAGCGCGGGCGTCAAGGCGCAAAGGCCAAGACTGACCACCCATGCCGCCGTCCATCTTGCAGCATCGTTCATGGCCGTACCTCCCTAGCGCGCTCCGCCTGATACCTGTGGTATAGGCGTATACACGCCGCGCGCCAGCTTTATTCCGGCACGAGCGTCGATCGCGGCAAGCGGATAGCGCGCGAGCGAGTGATTGCCGCCGCGCGCACTGCGGGTGGCGCTGGCAGCGCACAGGTTCAGCATTCACTCCACTCGCGGCGAGTGCATCACGGCAGCCGATCCACAGGCCTATAGGCTGGCGCCGACCAGTGGCGTATTTCTGCAACAGACATTTTCGTGCCGGGCGTCCTTGCGGGCGTGCAAAGGCGCCTTAATGCACATGGCGCTGCAGCTTGCGCCACTTATTCGCCGCGTGCGCGCCACATGCCCGAATTAGAACGGATATTGCGTGCTTTTGATTAAGCTGCCGCTGCACAGCATGGATAGAATCATGCGTTACCTCCCGCCGCAGCCTTATTTTTCGCATTGGTATGACCCCTCCCAACCTCTCGCTTGGCGACATCCTGGATGACTTGCGCAGCGCACCGCGACCGCTGACGCCGTCCGAGCACACCTACCTGGCCTACCTCAGGCAGCGGATCGTCACCGGCGACGCCGACCTCTGGACCACGCTGGAAACCGCCGGCGTGCCATGCCGCGAGCGCCGCCTGTCGCCCGAAGTCGTACTGGCGCTGACCGCCCTGGGCCAGTTGCCCATGCACTGAAGCCGCGCGGGGCGCGCCGCCGCCCCGCCGTGGAACTCGCCCCGCTTTCCCCCTCCTCCAGTCCCCCCAGTCCCGCAAGGGGCCCCGCCCAAGAACGCCAGCCGAAACTTCCGACGAGTCGCAATATCGTTGCTGAATTTTCTGAATCAGGCTCGCCACGCTCATCGCTAGGATCGGCGCTTTACCCTGCGCCACACCGCGCGAACCCCCAGTCTGCGGCAGGCTGGCGGCAAGCCAGCATGGCTCACTGCATGGCATACCTCCTCAAGAACCGCCGCGTCAGCCTGTTGTCCCTGCGCGCGTTCGTCGCCCTCGTGCGCCATCGGGACCTCGGCCGTGCGGCCGCGGAGCTGGGCATCCAGCCGCAGCGGCTGCAGTATCAGGTGCGCAGGCTGGAGTCCGCGCTCGATACCACGCTGTTCCGCGTCTGCAGCCCGCACTGGCTGCCCACGCCGGCCGGCATTCGCGTCCTGCCCAGGGCACAGCGCGTGCTGGCGATGTGGCGCGAGATTCTCGACAGCCTCGCGCAGGAACCGATGGCGTCGGAACCCGCAATACCGCCCTACGGGCCCGTCGCGTTCTGGGTCCGGCAGGCCACCATGTAGCGCGTTACGGTGACAGGCGCGTGCAGCTGTAAGCCTCGGTCCGGTAGGGAAACGCCACCTGCGCCCGGCCGGCCAGCGCCGGCTCCTGGTCGATGACGGCCTGCACCTGTGCCCGCACGGTGGCTTGCCGGTCGCGCGGCAGCGAGGCAATGAAGCTCACCGACATCACGCGATCGACGACGACCTGCTGCGGCGGGCCTTCATGCACGTACGGCAAGCTCTCCAACGCGAGCGGGCCGAAGCCCCGCGCAGGAAACACGCGTTTCCAGTCGCCCTTGTAGAAGCGCGGCGCATCGCCTTCGAGCGGCATCATGATGGCGGTGAGCCTGGCGACCCACGGCACGCTTTCTTCGCGCACGTTCCACACCAGGCCCAGTTTGCCGCCCGGACGCAGCACGCGGCGGATCTCCGCCATGGCGCGGTCGTTGGCGAACCAGTGGAAGGCCTGCGCGCACACCACGGCGTCGACGCTCGCTTCAGGCAATGGCATCGCCTCGGCCGTGCCGGCCACGGCCTGCACCGACGGCAATGCCGCAGACAGTTGCGCGCGCATCGCGTCGACCGGCTCGACCGCGATGACCCCGGCGCCCGTCGCAGCCAGCCGGCGCGTGAACTTGCCAGTGCCGGCGCCGAGGTCAACGACGGTCTTGCCCGGACCCAGATCAAGCGTCCCGCGCAGCCAGTCGCCAATGCCTTCCGGGTACTCGGGGCGACCGCGGGCATAGGTGTCGGCCTGGGCGGCAAAGCCTTTGGCGGCGGCGTGGTGGATCTCTGTCATGACGGGCTCCGGTCTCGCTGTAGCGCTGTGGCGCCGTGGATATTCCGGAGCCGTACACTACTCCCGCCCGCAGTGACGGGCAAGGACTCAGTGCAGCATCCCCCAGCGCTCACCATCAGTCGTTCCAGCGTGGTGAACATCAGCCCTTCCACCATCAGTCCGATCAGTATCACCGTGGCCAGGCTCCCGCCACGCCGCCGCACTCAGCGCGGCACGTCGCCTTCAATGGTGGTGCGATACATCACGCGGCGCAGTTCGGGTGGACAACCGGCGGCCAGGTGCAGCAGCGAGCGGTTGTCCCAGAACACCAGGTCGTGCTCCTGCCAACGATGCCGGTACACGTGCTCGGGACGCGTGCTATGCGCGAAGAGCTGGTCGAGCAACTCACGGCTCTCGTCTTCAGGCACGTCGGCAATGCGCGTGGTGAAGTGCTCGCTGACGAAGATCGCCTTGCGGCCCGTTTCCGGGTGCGTGCGCACCACAGGCTGCAACACCGGCTTCACTTGCGCGATCTGCTCGGGCGTGAGGTCGGGCCGCCATGGGCTGCGCGCCTGCAGTTCGGCATAGCGCGCCAGGTAGGTGTGTTCCGCCTGCAGGCCGTCGACGGCGCGCTGCAACGCGGCCGGCAACGTATCCCGGGCCAGGTGCATATTGGCGAACAGCGTGTCGCCGCCTTCGGCGGGCAGCTCGCGCGCATGCAGCAGCGAACCGAGGCTCGGCTTCTCCTTGTAGGAGAGATCGGAATGCCAGAAGTGGCCGGCATCGCCAAGGCCGATCGGTTTGCCGTTCTCCACCACGTTCGACACCACCAGGATCTCCGGGTGGCCCGGGAGCTGGAACTGGTGCAGCACGTGGATCTGCAGCGGACCAAAGCGGCGGCTGAACGCGACCTGCTGCTCCGGCGTGATGCGCTGGTCGCGGAACACCAGCACGTGGTAGTCAAGGTGCGCGCGATGGAGGCGCGCGAAGTCTTCGGCGGACATCGGCTGCGACAGGTCCAGGCCGATCACTTCCGCACCTAGCGGTGCGTCGAACGGACGGATCTCGAAATGATCCGTGCCCGCAGGCGGATGCAGTATGAAATGCGGTCGGCTCGGCTGGCCGCTATGGAGGTTGGCAGTCATGGCAGGTTCGGTGATGCGCTGGGGGAAGCCAGCACCGCTACGCGTGCCAACGGGCACTGCGCGCGGCGGGTACGAGCCGTCCACTGTAGGGACCGCCGCCTGACGCGGTCAACGAACCATATCGCTGGGTCATATGCGGACAGCGCATATCCATGCCTGGACATTGGCCGCCGTCGCTGCGGGCGTGGCGATCAGCCAGCGCTCGGCCGGTCCTCGATCAGGCGTACCAGTGCGTGCAGCAGGCGGTTGGCCGGCACCGCGACGCCGAGCGCCTCGCCGCGGCGCACGATCAGGCCGTTGAGATGATCGATCTCGCTGCGCTTGCCGCGCGCCAGGTCCTGCGCCGTCGACGAAGTCTGCTCGGGCATGGTCTCGGCAATGCGGCGCACCGCCAGATCGATATCGCCGGGCAGGACCACGCCGTCCGCGTGCGCGACCGCGAGGCATTCCGCCACGATATCGCGCATCACGGCCTCGACGCCTTCACCGCGCACCAGCCGGCCATAGGGCAGCTGCGTGATCGCCGAGAGCGCGTTGTAGACGCAGTTCAGGATCAGCTTGGCCCACAGCGCGCCGCGCACGTTGTCGGAGCTCTCGACCGGCACGCCGGCCGCGGCCAGCGTACTGACGAGGCCCGCGCCCCGGCTGGTCGGCTCGATCACCAGCTCGCCGCGCCCGTGGTGCCTGACGTGTCCCGGGCCCGCCATTGCCGTGGCTACATAGACCACCGCGGCGGCCACTTCCTGGTCCAGCAGGCTGCGCAGCGTCTCGGCATTCTCGACGCCGTTCTGCAGCGACAGCACCAGCGCGCCCGGCGCCAGCGACGGCTTCATGGCCAGCGCCGCGCTCTGCGTGTCGGTGGACTTCACGCAGAACAGCACCAGGTCCGCACCCTGCACCGCGCTGGCGTCGGTGCTGGCGGCTACTCCTACCTGCTCGTCGAACGATTGCGTCTCGAGCCGCAGGCCGCGCGCCGCGATGGCCTGCACGTGTTGCGGACGCGCGATCAGCACCACCTCGTGACCGGCCCGCGCCAGCATTCCGCCGTAGTAGCAACCGACGGCTCCGGCACCCATGACTGCGATTTTCATTGTTGCCACGCTCCTGCTGTAAATCCTTTCTTGATCCTCGATGTAAGCGACGCGTCGTGCCGCCCTACCCCTTGCCTGAATGCGATTATGACAGGACGCCCCTGGCGCGGCGTACCGGGGCGAAGCGATACGCATACCAATAGGCACGCCGTGTACGAGCACAAGCGCAAGCACGCAACGGGTGCATATGCGGTCATCCCATAACCAATGCCGGAATCATTCGTTCAGTTGCCGCGCACCGCACGCTTATCGTGGAGCTCTCCTCCACTACCGTCAGGCAACGACCATGACCACGCAGCGCCCCACTGCCAGCCACCCGTACACGGCACCCCGCCTCTCGCGCCGGGACATGCTCAGGCAGCTGGCGTGCGCCGGGGCGGCGGCGGCGCTCTCGCCGCTGAGCGCGTTCAGTGCCAGCGCGTCCGCGCGCCCCGAGGTCATCCGCATCGGCGTGGCACAGCCGGCCACCGGCACGCCGCCAACCTTCGCGGGCAGTTCGCTGTCGATCGCGCATGCGCGCGGCTGGCTCGAGGAATCGTTCAAGCCCGCCGGCACGCGCGTGGAGTGGTACTTCTTCAAGGGAGCGGGCCCGGCCGTCAATGAAGCGCTCACCAACCGGCAACTGGACTTCGCGCTGCAGGGCGACCTGCCAGCCATCGTGGCACGCGCCGCGGGGCTGAAGACGCGGCTCGTGCTGGCGGTCGGCGTGCGTTCGAACATCTATATCGGCGTGCCGCCCGACTCGCCGCTGAAAACGGTTGCCGACCTGCGCGGCAAGCGCGTGTCGCTGTTCAAGGGCACCAATATGCATCTGCCGGCGCTGCGGCTGCTGGAAGCCAACGGACTCACCGAGAAGGACCTGCGCCTGCTCAATCTCGACACCGCGGGCTACCTGGCCGCGCTGAGCACGCGCGACATCGACGCGGCCATCGGCGCCATGGACATCCTGCGCCTGCGCGACAAGGGCGCTGTGCGCATCCTGTATTCGAGCAAGAACCAGTCGCCGATCTACACGCGGCAAAGCCACGTCCTGGTGACGGACGACTTCGCCAGCCGCTACCCGGAAGCCACGCAGCATTTCGTCAAAAGCGCGGTGGAAGCGGCGCGCTGGGCCTCCGACGAGAGCCATCGCGAAGAGGTGCTGCGCACCTGGGCGCGCGCCGGCACGCCCTACGACCACTGGAAGGAAGACTTCGACGGCGAACCGCTGCGCGTGCGGCTCAACCCCAATTTCGACCCGTTCCTGGTCAGCCGCTACAAGGACGCCGCCGAGCAGGCCTACCGCTTCCGCCTGAGCCGCGCGCGCTTTGACGTGGACCAGTGGATCGACCAGCGCTTCCTGAAGAACGCGCTGAACGAGCTGAGCCTGCAGAGTTACTGGCCCATCTACCAGCCCAACGGCAAGATCCTGGGAGCCTGATGCCATGGCCGCCGAATCGATCGCGCTTCCCGCACGCGCGGCCGTCAGCGCCGCCGGCTGGCACTGGCGCGAGGCCACGCTGTGGCTGCTGGCATGGCCCGTGCCGCTTGCACTGCTGCTGCTCTGGTACGTGGCGGCGCGCTACGAGTGGATTCCGCCGCAGGTGCTGCCCACGCCCGAGTCGGTGGCGCTGACGCTGGCCGATCTCTGGCAAAGCGGCGAGCTGCAGTCGAACCTGGCCGTCAGCGCGCTGCGCGTGGCGAGCGGCTTCGCGGCCGGCCTTGTCGGCGGACTGGCGCTGGGCGCGGCGATGGGGCTCTTCCCAACGTTCCGCGACTATGTCTATCCCACCTTCAAGGCCTTCAGCCAGGTACCCGTGCTCGGCTGGCTGCCGCTGCTGATGCTGCTGGTCGGCATCGACGAAGCGCTCAAGGTCATCCTGATCGCCAAGGCCGCGCTGGTACCGATTGCACTCAACACATACAAAGGCATCGGCAATGTGCCGGTGCGCTATCTCGAGGTCGCGCGCGTGCTGCGCCTGACGCGCTGGCAGACGCTCGCGCGCGTGGTGCTGCCCGCGGCCGCCGCGCCGGTCTGGAACGGCATCCGCTACGGCCTGACGCATGCGTGGCTGGCGCTTGTGGTGGTGGAGCTGCTGGCTTCGTCCGAAGGGCTCGGCTACATGATCGTGTACGGGCGCCAGCTGTTCCAGCTCGACATGGTGATCGCGGCCGTGGTGGTGGTCGGTGTGGTGGGCCTTGCGCTGGACAAGGCACTGGCGCTCGCCGAGCGCGCGGTGCTGCGCTGGCGCAAGCCGGGCTTCTGAGGAGCAGGGCATGACGACACAAGCCACGATTTTCCCGCGGCGCGCGCGCATTCCGCGCGCCGTGCGCGGCTGGGTATTGCCGCTGGCGTTGCTCGCGCTATGGTGGGCAGCGGTGCGCTTCGGCTGGTCGAAATCGCCATTGCTGGTGCCGGTGTCCAGGGTCTGGGAGACGGCGGTGCGGCAGGCGAGCAGCGGCGAACTGGCGGTCTCTCTTTCCGCCAGCCTGTGGCGCGACCTTGCCGGCTTTGCGCTCGGCGCCAGCGCCGGGCTGGCGTTCGGCGCGGCACTCGGCCTGTCCCGCCTGTTCGAGCGGCTGGTCGGTCCCACCTTCCACACCGTCAAGCAGATCTCGCTGTTCGCGTGGATTCCGCTGATCTCGGTCTGGTTCGGGCTCGGCGATGCCGCCAAGGTGGTGTTCCTGTCGCTCGCGGCATTCTTCCCCGTGGTGCTCAATACCTTCGAAGGCATCCGGGCCGTGCCGGCCGACCTGCTGGAGGTGGCGCGCGTGCTGAAGTTCTCGCGCACGCAGGTGCTATGGCGCGTGGTGCTGCCGTCGGCGTCGCCGTCGATCTTCGCCGGCATCCACCTGGGGCTGATCTACGCGTGGCTCGCCACGCTCGGCGCGGAGTACCTGCTGGTGTCAGGCAAGGGCATCGGCAACACCATGATCGACGGCCGCGAGAACTTCTGGATGGACCTGGTGATCTTCGGCGTGATCGTGGTGGGCCTCGTGGGCTTCACGCTGAACTGGATCGCCAGCCGCATCGAACAACGCCTGCTCGCCTGGCGCGGCCGCTCGGTCGCCGCAGCTTGAACACCCTGACACGGAGAACCTTATGGCACATGCTGGCACGCTCGAGATCGCGCACCTGCACAAGCAATACGATGTGAAAGGCCAGGCGCTGCCTGTGCTCGAAGATGTCACGCTGACCATCGCCCCGGGCGAGTTCGTCAGCATCGTCGGCGCCAGCGGCTGCGGCAAGTCCACCCTGCTTCGGCTGGTGGTAGGGCTCGAAGAAGACTACCGCGGCGAGATCCTGCTCGACGGCCGGCGCGTGGCGGGCACCAGCCTGCAGCGCGGCATCGTGTTCCAGGAACACCGGTTGTTCCCGTGGCTGACGGTCGAACAGAACATCCGGCTGTCCTTGCTGAATACGCCCGGAACCGAAGCCGAGAAGAGCCGCAACGTGCGCGAGCATATCGCGCTGGTCGGGCTGGCGGGCTTCGAGCAGGCATATCCGCACCAGCTTTCCGGCGGCATGTCGCAGCGCGTGGCGATTGCCCGCGCACTGGTGACGCGCCCCGACATCCTGCTGCTGGACGAGCCGTTCGGCGCGCTCGACGCGCTCACGCGCGCCTACCTGCAGCAGGAACTGCACCGCATCTGGCAGGCCGAGGGCATCACCATGATCCTGGTGACCCATGACGTCGAGGAAGCCGTCTACCTCGGCGACCGCGTGGTGGTGATGGAACCGCGCCCCGGCCGCATCCGCCGCATCGTGCCGGTGGACCTGCCGCATCCGCGCGAACGCGCGTCCCTGCCCTTTGCGCGCGTGCGCGACGGCGTACTGCGCGAGTTCACCGGGCGCCTGGCCGAGCTGGCCGAGCCGCCGCTGCACGCCCCGGCACGCGCGGCCGATGCCATCGACCGCCTGCCCCCAACTTTCCAGTTTGCTGTCTGACCCAACCGTCGCCACCCGGAGACCGACCATGACCCAAACGCAAGCCAAGCAGGACCCGCAGACCGAACCGGCACAACTCGACATCCATCCCGTGGCCGGGCGCCTTGGCGCCGAAATACGCGGCGTGGCGCTGCGGGGCGACCTGCCCGCGGCCACCTTTGCCGCCATCCGCGCCGCACTGCTGCGCTACAAGGTGCTGTTCTTCCGCGACCAGGGCCATCTCGACGACGCGTCGCAGGAAGCCTTCGCCCGGCTGTTCGGCGACCTCGTGCCGCATCCGACGGTGCCCTCGCGCGAGGGCACGCGCAATGTGCTCGAGCTCGATTCGGAGCATGGCGGACGCGCCAATTCCTGGCACACCGACGTGACTTTCGACCTGGCCTACCCGCAGGTCTCGGTGCTGCGCGGGGTGACGATTCCCGAGGCGGGCGGCGACACGGTCTGGGCAAACACCGCGGCCGCCTACCAGGACCTGCCCGACGCGCTGCGCGAGCTGGCCGACAAGCTGCGGGCACTGCATACCAACGACTACGACTACGCGGCGACGCGCGCCAACCCCGATGCCGGCGGCGTCAGGCGCTACCGCGAAGTGTTCACGTCGGCCATCTACGAGACCGAGCACCCGGTGGTCCGCGTACACCCGGAAACCGGCGAGCGCACGCTGGTGCTCGGTCATTTCGTCAAGAAGCTGCTCGGCTACTCTTCCGTGGACTCCGCGCACCTCGTTGCGGTACTGCAGGGGCACGTGCACCGCCTCGAGAACACGGTGCGCTGGCGCTGGCGCACCGGCGACGTGGCCATCTGGGACAACCGCGCCACGCAGCACTATGCGATCAACGACTACGGCGAGGCGCGGCGCGTGGTACGGCGCGTGACCATCGCCGGCGACGTGCCGGTCGGCGTGGACGGCCGCCCCAGCGTGGCGGTCAAGTCCGGCGTGCGGCGCGACGCCGCGGAGCCGGCCAACCAGGCTGCAGCGGAAGCGGCAACCCGGGCGGCCTGAGCGGAGCCGGAACCGTTCCCGGCGGCGCTGGCCGCGCATAAGCAAATGCAATATGGTTCGTAGCCGCGCATGGCCCCGGGCACCATGCGCGGCTACCATGCCCAGGCCCGGCGCACCGTACGTTGCGGCTTCACCCGGCATCTACCTCACGCATGCCGGTCCAGCACCCGACCCATAACAACCCGATCATGAGACTTGAAACCATTGCCGTCCACGGCGGCTATTCGCCCGACCCGACCACGCGCGCTGTTGCGGTCCCGATCTACCAGACCGTCGCCTACTCGTTCGACAGCGCACAACATGGTGCGGACCTGTTCGACCTGAAGGTGCCCGGCAACATCTACAGCCGCATCATGAACCCGACCAACGACGTGCTGGAGCAGCGCCTGGCCGCGCTGGAGGGCGGCGTCGGCGCGCTGGCGCTGGCCTCGGGCATGGCGGCCATCACCTACGCCATCCAGACCATCGCGGAGGCCGGCGACAACATCGTCTCGTCCAGCCAGCTCTACGGCGGCACCTACAACCTGCTCGCGCACACGCTGCCGCAGTCGGGCATCGAGACGCGCTTTGCCGACGGCCGCAACCCGGCGAGCTTCGGCGACCTGATCGACGAGCGCACCAAGGCCGTGTTCGTGGAATCAGTGGGCAATCCGCTTGGCAATGTGGTCGACATCGAAGCCATTGCGCGCGTGGCGCACAACCACGGCGTGCCGCTGATCGTCGACAACACCGTGCCGTCGCCGTACCTGTGCCGGCCGTTCGAGCACGGCGCGGACATCGTGGTGCATTCGCTGACCAAGTACCTGGGCGGCCACGGCAACAGCGTGGGCGGCGCCATCGTCGACAGCGGCAAGTTCCCGTGGGCCAGGCACAAGGAACGCTTCAGGCGCCTGAACGAACCCGACGTGTCCTACCACGGCGTGGTCTACACTGAAGCGCTGGGCCCGGCTGCCTACATCGGCCGCGCACGCGTGGTGCCGCTGCGCAATACCGGCGCGGCGCTGTCGCCCTTCAACGCGTTCCTGATCCTGCAGGGCATTGAAACCCTTGCGCTGCGCCTGGACCGCATTACCGAAAACGCGCTGGCCATCGCCAGGCACTTGCAGAAGCATCCCAAGGTCGATTGGGTCAACTTCGCCGGCCTGCCCGAACACACTGACCACGCGCTCGTGCAGAAGTACCTGGGCGGCCGCGGCCCCGGCATCCTGTCGTTCGGCCTGAAGGCCGGCGGGCGTGAAGGCGGCGCACGTTTCCTCGACGCACTGCAGCTGTTCACGCGCCTGGTCAACATCGGCGACGCCAAGTCGCTGGCCACGCATCCGGCTTCCACCACGCACCGCCAGCTCAACGCCGACGAGCTCAAGGCCGCGGGCGTGAGCGAGGACATGGTGCGCCTGTCCATCGGCATCGAGCACATCGATGACCTGATCGAGGACCTCGACCGCGCGCTGGCTTCCGCCTGAGCGCCGCCGTGCCCATATGTGCTTCCAGCATATGGGCATGACGAATTACTCGTTCCCTCATTGTCTGCCCCTCCCTACAATGGCCCGACCATGCAGCTGAACGCTGCGCCATTCCGAAAACCACAGGGGAGCTTTGATGAAGATCGGCAAGGGGATCCGGCTGTTCGCAGCCGTGCTGGCAGTTGGCGTGATGCAGGCGGCGGGCGCTGCCGATCCGGACAAGAAGGAAATCCGCTTTGGCGCGACGGCCGGCCCGTACGCCGACCAGATCCGCTACGGCGTGAAGCCGGTGCTGGAAAAGCGCGGCTACAAGGTCACCATCGTCGAGTTCAGCGACTACGTGCAGCCGAACCTGGCCCTGGCCGATGGCGCGATCGATGCCAACGCGTTCCAGCACGTGGCCTACCTGAAGAAGTTCTCGGCCGACCGCAAGCTGCAGCTGTCCGAAGTCGTCCAGGTGCCGACCGCGCCGATCGGCATCTACAGCAACAAGCACAAGGCCCTGACGGAAGTGAAGGCCGGCGCCACGGTGTCGCTGCCCAACGACCCGACCAACCTCGCGCGCGCCATCACCATCCTGCAGCAGATCGGCTGGGTCACGCTCAAGCCGGGCACCGACAGCATCCGCGCGTCGGAGCGCGACATCGACAGCAACCCGCACAAGCTCAAGCTGATCCAGCTCGAAGCGGCGCAGCTGCCGCGCTCGCTCGATGACGTGGACTATGCCTTCGTCAACGGCAACTTCGCGCTGGCCGCGGGGCTGAAGCTGACCTCGGCGCTGGCGCTCGAGAAGATTCCCGACTACTACATGAACCTGGTGGCGGTGAAGACGGCCGATCTCAACAAGCCGTTCGTGAAGGACATTCGCGAGGCCTACCAGTCGGCCGAGTTCAAGGCCGTGGCACAGCAGCGCTTCGCGGGCTTCGTGCCGCCGGCTTACCAGAAGTAGGCGGCCGCGCTGATCCGCTGATCGCAGCCAGCACTGAAAGGCTCCCACCGGGAGCCTTTCTTGCTTTCGATGCCAGGGTTGCGAGGCGGCCACGCTTCTGCGCCCCGAGTAACACAAACGCCGCTTTCCGTTCCCCGTACGCGCGCCCATGCCCTAAACTCAAAGCAACCCGACCCGGTCCTGCCGTTCCACAAGGATGCGCGGGATCCCTGACACGCACATCGGAGGCCTCCCACATGGGCACGGTTGCGAGCTTTGACATCGGCTACACACGGTACCTGGACCTGCCGGGCGCATCCCCGGTTTCTTCTTCCCCTCTCCCGCCATTCGCCACCGATCCGGACGCGCTGCTGCCGCTGTACCGCGCGATGGTGCTGACCCGCCAGTTCGACCTCAAGGCCATTGCGCTGCAGCGCACCGGCAAGATCGGCACGTTCGCCTCGGCGCTCGGGCAGGAAGCGGTCGGCGTAGGGGTGGCCAGCGCGATGCGGCCCGAGGACGTCCTGGTGCCCTCGTACCGCGAACATGCCGCGCAGTTTGTGCGCGGCGTCACCATGACCGAGAGCCTGCTGTACTGGGGTGGCGACGAACGCGGCAGCGGATTTGCGGCAGCGCCGCATGACTTCGGCAACAACGTGCCGATCGGCACGCAGGTATCCCATGCCGCAGGCGTGGCCTATGCGTTCCTGCTGCGCAAGGAGCCACGCGTCGCGGTCTGCATGCTCGGCGATGGCGGCACCTCGAAGGGCGACTTCTACGAGGGCATGAACATGGCCGGTGCCTGGCATGCGCCGCTGGTCATCGTCGTGAGCAACAACCAGTGGGCCATCTCCATGCCGCGCAGCCGCCAGACGGCCGCGCACACGCTCGCGCAGAAAGCGATCGCGGCGGGCATTCCGGGCGAACAGATCGACGGCAACGACGTGGTCGCCGTGCGGCACCGCGTGGGCGAGGCCATCGAGCGTGCCCGCGCCGGCGAGGGGCCGGCGCTGATCGAGGCCGTCACCTACCGGCTTGGCGACCACACCACGGCCGACGATGCGTCGCGCTACCGCGACGAGTCGACCGTCAAGGCGCACTGGCAGGCCGAGCCGCTGCTCCGGCTGCGCGAGCACCTGCTGAAGCTCGGCGCATGGGACGCGGGCCGCGAAGAGGCGCTGGTGCGCGAGTGCTCGCAGCAAGTGGCAAAAGCCGTCGAAGCCTACCTGGCGCTGCCGCCGCCGGAACCGGAGGCGATGTTCGACTGCCTGTTCGCCACCATGCCGGCGGCGCTGCAGGAACAGCTGGCGACAGCGCGGCGCTACGCCGCGCCGCATGGCCAGCCCAACCCGAACTGAGCGAGCGCACCATGGCTGAAATCACGCTGGTCGAGGCCGTCAACCAGGCGCTGGGCTACGCGCTGGAACACGACCCCGACGTACTGCTGCTGGGCGAGGACATCGGCGTCAATGGCGGCGTGTTCCGCGCCACGGTCGGCCTGCAGGCCCGCTTCGGTCCGCTGCGCGTGCTGGACACCCCGCTGGCCGAGGCCGGCATTGTCGGCGCCGCGATCGGCATGGCGGCAATGGGGCTCAAGCCGGTGGCCGAGATCCAGTTCACGGGCTTCATCTATCCGGCCATCGACAACATCATCAACCACGCCGGGCGCATGCGGCACCGCACGCGCAACCGGCTGGGCTGCCCGCTGGTGGTGCGCTCGCCGTTCGGCGCGGGCATCCACGCGCCCGAGCATCATTCGGAAAGCCCCGAGGCCATGTTCGCCCACATCCCCGGCATTCGCGTCGTCATCCCGTCGTCGCCAGCGCGCGCCTATGGCCTGCTGCTGGCCGCGATCAACGACCCCGATCCGGTGATCTTCCTGGAACCGACGCGCCTGTACCGGCTGTTCCGCCAGGAAGTCGCCAATGACGGCGCGGCGTTGCCGCTCGACGCCTGCTTCACGCTGCGCGAAGGCAGCGATGTCACGCTGGTGAGCTGGGGCGCGATGGTGCAGGAAACGCTGGCCGCCGCGGACCAGCTTGCCGAAGAGGGCGTGTCCGCCGCCGTGATCGACGTGGCCACGCTCAAGCCGCTCGACATGCAGACCATCCTCGAATCGGTGGCGCGCACGAGCCGCTGCGTGATCGTGCACGAGGCGCCGCGCACCGCCGGCTTCGGCGCGGAGATCGCGGCGGGGCTGGCCGATGCCGGCCTGTACTCGCTGGCGGCGCCAGTGCAGCGCGTGACGGGATTCGACACCGTGGTGCCGCTGGCGCGGCTCGAGCATACCTACCTGCCCAGCGTGGCGCGCATTGTCGATGCCGTGCGCAAGGCGCTGGCCGGCTGACGATCCGGGGACGCAACCATGAGAGTGTTCAAGCTGCCCGATCTGGGCGAAGGCCTGCAGGAGGCCGAGATCGTGACCTGGCACGTCAAGGTCGGCGACACCGTGGCCGCCGACCAGCCGCTGCTGTCGGTGGAAACGGCCAAGGCGATCGTCGAGATTCCGTCGCCGTACGCCGGCACGGTCGGCAAGCTGTTCGCGCAGGCCGGCGACATCGTGCACCTGGGCGCGCCGCTCGCCGGCTTCGAGGGCGCCGGCGATGATGCCGATGCGGGCACCGTGGTCGGCGCGGTCAAGGTTGGCTCGCACGTGGTGGCCGAGTCGGCCACGCCGCTCGCACCCGGCGCGGGTGGCGCCGGCATCAAGGCCACGCCGGCGGTGCGCGCGCTCGCGCGTCGCCTGGGCGTGGACCTGGCGATGGCAAACCCGTCCGGCGCAGATGGCGTGGTCACGGCCGCGGACGTGGAGCGCGTCGCCTCGACGCTGGCCGAAACCGGCCCGGGCGAAGTGCTGCGCGGCGTGCGCCGCGCGATGGCGCAGAACATGGCGCGCGCGCAGAGCGAGGTCGCCGCCGCGACCGTGATGGACGACGCGGATATCCATGCCTGGCAGGGCACGCACGACGTCACCATCCGCCTGGTGCGGGCGCTGGTCGCCGGGTGCCGCGCGGAGCCGGGCCTCAATGCCTGGTACGAAGGCCAGACCGGCAAGCGCCACGTGATGCAGAAGATCGACGTGGGCATTGCCGCCGACCTGCCCGAAGGCCTGTTCGTGCCGGTCCTGCGCAATGTGGGCAACCGCGACGCCGCCGACCTGCGCCACGGCCTGGACCGCATGCGCGCCGATATCCGCGCGCGCACCATCGCGCCTGAAGAAATGCGGGGCAGCACCATCACGCTGTCCAACTTCGGCATGATCGCGGGCCGCTATGCCGCGCCGATCGTGGTGCCGCCGACCGTGGCGATCCTCGGCGCCGGCCACATCCGCGACGAGGTGGTGGCCGCCGGCGGCGTGCCGGCGGTGCATCGCGTGATACCGCTGAGCCTGACCTTCGACCACCGCGTGGTCACCGGCGGCGAGGCGGCGCGCTTCCTCGCGGCGGTGATCGCCGACCTGGCGCTGCCCGAATAGGCGCCTCGTCCGTCCGGTCCGCCCCGTCAGGCCAGGCGGATGTCGCCGTCGAACGTCGCGCTCAGCTTCAGCTTGCCGAGCTCCAGCGTCATCTTGACCGGCAGGATCTCGTTCCCGGCCAGCTCGCCACTGGCCAGCGCGGCCGCCACGGCCTGCTCGATCTCGCGCTGCGAACTGACCCCGACGGTCTTGAGGAACTTGCGGATGCTCATGTTGAAGGTTTCCTGGTCCATGGCGGTCTCCTGACTGGCGGTTCGCTTCGTCTTGATGGTACGTCTTGATAGTAGTGCAGGCCGGCGAAGGACTGGCGCATGGGTGCAAAACGCGCTACACAGGAGGCTGGCCCCTGCCCAGGAGAAGCGATGCCCGCGATCCATGACCACCGCGGTCCGACGTCCCGCTGGCTCTGCCGCCTCGCGTCCCTGCTGGCTGCAGGACTATTGATGGCCGGCTGCGCCAGCCTGCCGCCGCAGAATGGGCGCGTTGCCTCCTACGCGGTCACCGATACGTCCGGCACGCTGCTGGGCCGCACCATGGCGCCGAAGCTGTCCGCGCACCCGGGCCAGTCGGCCTTCTATCCGCTCGCCAGCGGTCCCGACGCGCTGGTCGCACGGCTGGCGCTGGCCAGGGCCGCGCAGCGCACGCTGGACGTGCAGTACTACATCTACGACGGCGACCTGACCGGCAAGACGCTGCTGGCCGACATCATCGCCGCGGCCGACCGCGGTGTGCGCGTGCGGTTGCTGCTAGATGACCTGCACATGTCCGGCCAGGACCGCACCCTCTCCGCGTTCGACGATCACCCGAATATCGAAGTGCGCCTGTTCAACCCGTTCACGGCGCGCAGCCTGCGCATGGCCGAGATGGCCCTCGACTACAGCCGGCTGAACCGCCGCATGCACAACAAGTCGATGACGGCCGACAACCAGCTCACCATCGTCGGCGGGCGCAATATCGGCGACGCGTATTTCTCCGCCGACAAGGGCTCTGACTTCACCGACCTGGACCTGCTGCTGGCAGGCCCGGTGGTGCCGGAGGTCTCGGCGGTCTTCGACGACTACTGGAACGGCGCCGCCGCGTACCCGGTCGGCGCGCTGGCCAAGCCGCCCGCGGACGCGGCCGCGCAGCTGCAGGCGGTGCGCGAATACCTCGACCAGCACGTGGCCGAAGCCCGCGGCGGCGAGTATTCGCAGGCCTTGCAGGCATCTGGACTGGCACAGGCCCTGGAAAGCGGCAAGCTCCCTGCGTACTGGGGCCACGCTACCGTCATCGCCGACAAGGCGGCGAAGGTCACGCTGCCGCCAGAGGATGATTCCAGCCATGCCATTCCGAAGCTGGCGAAGCTGCTTGGCAGCGCGCAGCAGGAACTGGCGCTGGTCTCGCCTTATTTCGTGCCCGACCGCAAGTCGGTCGACTGGCTTGCGCAGATGACGAAGCGCGGCGTGACGGTGCGCATCCTGACCAACTCCTTCTCCGCCACGGATGTCAGCGCCGTGCATGCGGGGTACTCGCCGTGGCGCAAGGACCTGCTCGAAGCCGGCGTGGAACTGTACGAGCTCAAGCCTTCGGCCTATGCTGAGATGGCGCGCGAAGGCAAGCACGCGCACCGCAGCATGATCAGCAAGAGCCGCGCGAGCCTGCATGCCAAGAGCTATATGGTCGACCGGCACCTGCTGTTCGTCGGTTCGCTCAACCTGGACCCACGCTCGGCCCGGCTCAATACCGAGATGGGCGTGGTGGTCGACAGCGCGCCGCTGTGCGCGGCGCTCGGCAAGGACCTGGACCAGGCCATGCTCGACATCGCCTACAAGGTCATGCTGGCCCCCGGCACCGACGGCAACGCCGCGCACCTGGAATGGGTGACGCGCGAGAACGGCCTGCTACGCACCTATGACAGCGAACCCGGCATGGGCGCGTGGCAGCATCTCGGGCAGGGACTGCTGCGAATGCTGCCGATCGAGGAGGAACTGTAGGCAGGCCGGGCGCATTGGCGCTGCATTGGCGCGGCATTGGCGCTACTTGGGTCCTGTATATAATGCGGTTCCGATCGCCGCCGCGCATCGCGACCGACTTCCATGGAATCCAAGACCGCCCGCCTCACCATCCTGATCGACCCGGTCAAGAAAAAGGCTTTCGAGACCCTGTGCGCATCGCAGGACCTGACGCCATCGCAAGTGGTGCGGCAACTCATTCGCGAATATCTCGCGCAGCACGGCATGGACTACGCTACCAAGGCAAAGCCCGCCGGCCGGAAGAAGGGCCCGGCCGACAAGGCCTGAGAACCGTCGTACCTGCGGCGCGATCCGCGCGCATTGCCCGGTCGCATCGGCCAGCGTTTCCTGGTAGTTCCTTCCCCAGTGCCGCCAGCACGCCGGCACGCATGAGCGTCTGGCGCACGCGCGCATTGGCTTTGCACAGCACCACCACCCCGCTGCGCCGCCAGAGCTTGCCGATCACCTTCTCCAGCTTCTGCAGGCCGGTCATGTCCCTGAACGGCACGCAGCGCAATCATCATTGGGGCACCTTTGTCGTCGGATGATCGGCAAGCACATCGGATGATAACGATGTGTTAATCCTCGACAATCACCGGCGACCCCCGCCCGGGGGTTGCGCGGTGATGCCGGAAAGTACACTGACGGGCTGTCGCGACAGGCAGTCAATTCCTATACTTGAGTGGCCCGCGCGGACCGGGGCGTGCACCAGCCGGCAACGCGCCGGCTTTCAGTGGACTGGCAAGCGGAGGACACGATGTTCAAGCACTTCCTGGTTCCCACGGACGGCTCGCCCCGTGCCGATGCAATGATTGCGCGCGCCATGACCTTCGCCGGACGCGTCGGCGCCCGCGTCACCGGCTTGCATGTGATTCCCCAGTACCACCTGATGACCTACCGGCTGACCAGCCTGCAGGACACGCGGGAGACATTCGCCGCGGAAGCGGCGCGCCATGCTGACGAATTCCTGGCCGCACTGAGCCGGGCAGCCACGCAGGCAGGCGTGCCGTGCGAAACGGTCACCGCCACGGACGACCACCCGTGGCAGGCCATCGTGCAGACGGCGCAGCAAAGAGATTGCGACCTGATCGTGATGTCATCGCACGGGCGGCGCGGCCTGCAGGCCATGCTGATCGGCAGCGAGACACACCGGGTCCTCACACACAGCGCGATTCCCGTGCTGGTGTTCCACTAGCCGCCCGCAAGGGCCTGGCAAGCGGGCAACGAGCCCACCCCACCTTCACCACAAGACCAAGGAGTTCGATCATGGCGATTCGAATAGGCGAAGAAGCCCCTGACTTCACCGCCGAGACCACGCAGGGCCCGATCCGCTTCCATGAATGGATCGGCGACAGCTGGGCCATCCTGTTCTCGCACCCGAAGGACTTCACGCCCGTGTGCACCACCGAACTCGGCTACATGGCCGGCCTCAAGCCCGAGTTCGACAAGCGCAATACGAAGATCATCGGCCTGAGCATCGACCCGGTCGGGGACCACGCTCGCTGGGCCAAGGATATCGAAGAGACGCAGGGCCATGCGGTGAACTATCCGATGATTGGCGACCCCGACCTGAAGGTGGCCAAGCTCTACGACATGATCCATCCGGAAGCCAGCGGCGGCCCGCGCACGGCTGTGGATAACGCGACCATCCGCTCGGTGTTCTGGATCGGGCCGGACAAGAAGATCAAGGCCATGCTGGCGTACCCGATGAGCGCCGGCCGCAATTTCGACGAAGTCCTGCGGCTGCTGGACTCGCTGCAGCTCAATGCGAAGCATACCGTGGCGACGCCGGTCAACTGGAAACCGGGCGACGACGTGATCATCCCGACTTCGGTCTCGGACGAAGACGCCCGGAAAAAGTATCCGAACGGCTTCAAGACGCTGAAGCCCTATCTCCGGGTGGTGGCCCAGCCAAAGTAGCAGGGTGAGGGCCGGGCGGCGGGGCCGTCCGACCCCCGGAAGTTTCGGGCGCCGCCTCATCCTTTGGTACGAGGCGGCCGAATCACCGGAAATCTATCCACAGGAACGGTGGATATCCGGCCTATTGACAACCGCAAAAGGCGCGCCGGGACTGGGAAACACTGGATTGCCTAAATTCTAGGCAACCGGCCGGCGTGGGGAAATGGTTGCGCCGCCGGCCATTCTGTGCCTGATGCGATACAGCGTGCGCGCTTAGTGCACCAGCACGGTGCGAATAGTATCGGCCAATTCCTTGGCAACAAACTTGGCGACGTAAGCGTTGGCGCCGACCTTGCGTACGTGTTCCTCGCTGGCCTCCCCGGAAAGAGATGAATGAATCACCACGGGGAGCGTTTTCAGGCGGCCGTCCGCCTTGATCTTGCGGGTCAGCGTGAAGCCATCCATCTCCGGCATTTCCAGATCGGTCAGCACGAGCGCCACCTCGTCATGGATGGAGCGGCCGTTGCTGGCCGCCTCCGCGGCCATGCTGTCGAGCAGATCCCAGGCTTCCTTGCCCGACTTGGTCATGACCACCGGCGCGCCGAGCGCCTTCAGGCTCTGTTCGATCAGCCCGCGTGCCAGTGCCGAATCATCGGCGGCAATGACCTTGGTGCCGGGAGGCAGGGTGAGCTGCGGGCCGACGGCATCCGGGACGACATCGGGCTGGCGCGACGGCAATACGTCGCGCAGGATCTGCTCGACGTCCAGCACCTGCACCAGGCGTGCCTGGTCCGTGCCGGCATCCAGCTTGGCGATACTGGTGACGTGGCCCGTGCGCACGGTGGCCTCGGCCGAATGCACCTGGTTCCACTCCAGCCGCACGATTTCCTCGACCGCCTCCACCGCAAACCCTTGCGTCGAACGCGCATATTCGGTCACCAGCAGGATGCCGAGGCCGTTGGCGGGCTTGCAGCCCACCAGGCGCGGCAGGTCGATGACCGGGATCACCTGGCCACGGATATCGGCCATGCCCAGGATCGACGGATCGGCGCCGACCACCGTGGTGACCGGCGGCATCACCAGGATTTCGCGAACCTTGAAGACGTTGATGCCGAACAGTTCGGACTGGCCTGAATGCTCGGCGTCGCCCAGCCGGAACAACAGCAGCTCGAACTGGTTGTTGTTGGTCAGGTTGGTGCGCTCGTCGATGTCCCTCATCGAACTGCTCATGTGATGCTCCCCTTGCATGCCGATTGGCCTTTGGTTGCCGCTGCGGTACAGGCGGTCTGCGGCCTGGCGGCAGGCGGACAGCAGACGCACGATGCCTGGATAACGGCAAGCAGGATCGGGGATTTAAGGCACGCCCCTGCGCCAGATCAAGGTGCGGGGCGCGGTGCAGGCAACGCGACGGCGGTTCAGCCGCCGGCGAGCGCCTGGAGGATGTGGATTTCGTCATCGTCGCGCAGCGGCGCGTCGAGCCTCATCCACTGCACGCGATTGACGAAGACGCGGATATACGGCCGCAGCTTGTCCTGCTCGTCGACGATGCGAAAGCGCATGCCGGGGAATTGCCGGTCAAGGTCCTCGAGCATCTGGCCGATGGTGCCGCCGCGCGCTTGCACCACCGATTGCTGGCCGGTGTAGGAAAGCAGTGGCGAGGCAATATGCACGCGCATGGCCCGGACCCCGGCTCAGGCTGGCCGCGCGGACTGCACCGCGTAGATATGCGGCAAATGGCTGGCGATGCACTGCCAGTGTTCTCCCTCGTCGGCACTGGCCCAGACCTCGCCGCCGGTGGTGCCGAAATACAGGCCCACGGGCGACTGCGCGTCGGCCGCCATGGCCTGGCGCTTGACCGTGAGCCAGGCCTGCCCGGCCGGCAAGCCGCGGTCCTGCCGTTGCCAGGATTCGCCGGCATCGCGCGTGACATAGACCGCGGGCTTGCCGCCGGGGCTCACGCGTGGCCAGACGTCGCTGCCATCCATCGGGAATACCCACACCGTGCGGGGATCGCGCCGGTGCGCAACGATCGGGAAACCGATGTCCCTGACCTCGCGCGGCATGGCGTCGCCGATGCGCTTCCAGGTTCCTTCGCGCCGGTCCATGCGGTAGATGCCGCAGTGGTTCTGCTGGTACAGGATGTCGGGCGCGGCCGGATGCTGCAGCACGCAGTGCGGATCGTGCCCGTATTCAACATTGGGGTCCGGCAGGAAATCGGCGGCACAGCCGCGGTTCAGCGGCTTCCAGTCGGCGCCGGCATCGGTGCTTTCGAATACGCCGCCGCTCGACATGCCGATGTAAAGGTGCTTCGGGTCGCGCGGATCCACCAGGATGGAATGCAGCTTGGGGCCGTCGGGCGTGCCATCCTGCTCGCCGCCGGTCCAGGTGCGCCGCATCGGGTGGTCGTTGAAGCCGGTCACGGAGTCCCAGCTTGCACCATGGTCAGTACTGCGGAACAGGCCCTGCGGCGATGTGCCGGCGTACCACGTGCCGGTCTCGCTCGCGTGTCCGGGCGTCAGCCAGAAGACATGGTCGACCACGCGTCCGGCCTCGCCTTCGGGCGCCTTGGCAAAGGCCGGCGGGCGGGTGGCTTCGGTCCAGTTCTGGCCGCCGTCGTCGGAACGGAATACGGTCGGGCCCAGATGGCCGGTGCGTGCAGCCATCAACATGCGCCGGGGCTCGCGCGGGTCCTGCACGATATGGTGGATGGTGTGTCCCAGGAATACCGGCCCGCGCAGCGCCCAGCTGCGCCGGGCCGCGTCGCTGGTCAGGAACCAGGCGCCCTTGATCGTGGCGACCAGCAGCATCGCCGGGCCGGAGTCGGGCGTCGGAATCGGGTGAGGGTCGGTTTGCGGCGCCGTGCTGGCAGTCATCATGGCTCCTGCGGAACTGCCCCGATGCGGGGCGCGTGCTTCCGAGTCTAGTGCATGTAGACAGTGTTCACAAATAGCTATCCGCTAGCGGAATCGACCGCCCAGCACCGCGCAGCCCGTGGAAGATCCTTGCGGTTAGACGCTGTTGAGGGCGGATCCTCGCTTTTTCGCGGCCGGAACTGGTCGGTCCTCACGATCCGCTGATGCTCTTCGGCGCTCGGAACCGTTCAGAGCCAGGTAATGGGCGCCGCAAGGCGGGCATTCTCGACATGCAGCATCCAGCCGCGCGCAAAGTAATCACTCACGCGTGCGGCCAGCGAGCGGCCGCTGCCTATGCGGGCGTACAAGGCCACATCGCGCGTCGCGTCAGCAGGCACAGCAGCCGGACGGCGGCTCGGAGATTGGCGATAAAGGGTATCGGCAAGCACTTGCATGAGAAGATTCCAGGCGGAGAAGGGGTTGGCAAAAAAGGGAATCAAGCCGCACTTACTTTATGCAGCAGCCAGCGCCTGGCTCGATTCGAGGGTTATCCCTAGTATAACGAAGCCACTCGCACGGCATACGGGTCATTACCTATAGGCCGCATTTGCCCCAAGTGATAATGGCAGACTGCCTCCGCCCGCCGTTGGCGTCACCCGCCGCCACGAAGACGGCAATTCATCACATCCACTATTCCCGTCCAGGCATACCGCGCATTTTGTCGGGGTTATGACGACTCTCCACGCGTCGCCTAGCCTTCAGCCTTGCCCAGATCGCGCCCATAGAAGGCAACAGACAGCAGGCACACCGATAAAACCGGCCGGACAACGAGCATTGCCACGGCCGATACCTAGAACCACGTGAGACAAAGCCTGTCCACGGCCTATCCGTCGGCCGCGGCAGCGCCCTGCAAGGAGACAGATCATCATGATCGAACAGCCCTATCCGTCAGTGACGGAAGTCGATTCCGCCCCCCCCGAAGTCAAGAACAAGCTCGACGCCTATTTCCAGATCACGGCGCGCGGCAGCACGCAGCGCCAGGAACTGGTGGCCGGCGTGACCACCTTCATGGCCATGGTCTACGCGGTCTTTGTCGTGCCGGGCATGCTCGGCAAGGCTGGCTTTGACACGAGTGCGGTGTTCGTGGCGGTGTGCCTGACCACGGCGTTCGGCTCGCTGCTGATGGGCGTGTGGGCCAAGCTGCCGATCGCCATTGGCTGCGCCATTTCACTGACAGCCTTCATGGCTTTCGGCCTGGTATTGGGACAGGGACTGTCGCCGGCCGTGGCGCTTGGCGCGGTATTCCTGATGGGCGTGGTGTTCACCGCGATTTCCGTCACCGGGGTGCGCTCCTGGATCCTGCGCAACCTGCCGGCCGGCGTGGCCCATGGCGCGGGGATCGGCATTGGCCTGTTCCTGTTGCTGATCGCGTCCAATGAGGTCGGCCTGGTGGTCAAGAACAGCGGCGCGGGCCTGCCTGTCACGCTGGGCAAGATCACCGCGTTTCCGGTGGTGATGTCGGTGCTGGGCCTGGCCGCCATCTTCGGCCTGGAGCGCCGCCGCGTGCCGGGGGGCATCCTGCTGGTGATCGTCGCCATCTCGGTGCTGGGCCTGATCTTCGACCCCGCCGTGAAGTTCACCGGCGTGTTCGCCCTGCCTTCGCTGAGCGCGCCCGGCCACCAGTCGCTGATCGGCGCCATGGATATCCGTGGCGCACTGTCCGCTGCCGTGCTGCCGAGCGTGCTGGCACTGGTGATGACTGCGGTGTTCGATGCCACCGGCACGATCCGCGCCGTGGCGGGCCAGGCTGGCCAGCTCGATGCCAGCGGCCATATCCGCAACGGCGGTCGTGCGCTGACCGCGGACTCGGTCAGCTCGATCTTCTCCGCCATGTTCGGCGGCGCCCCGGCCGCGGCCTATATCGAGTCCACCGTCGGCGTCGCCGCCGGCGCCAAGACCGGCCTGACCGCCGTGGTGGTCGGCCTGTTGTTCCTGGCCGTGATGTTCTTCTCGCCGCTGGCGGCCCTGGTGCCGTCGTACGCCACCGCGCCGGCACTGATGTACGTGGGTCTGCTGATGCTGTCGAGCGTCTCGCGCCTGCACATGGATGACCTGGTCGATGCGCTGTCGGGCCTGGTGTGCGCGGTGTTCATCGTGCTGACATGCAATATCGTCACCGGCATCATGCTCGGCTTCTGCACCCTGGTTGTCGGCCGCATCGTCTCCGGCGAATGGCGCAAGCTTAATGTCGGTACCGTGGCCATTGCCATTGCGCTGGCCGCGTTCTATGCCGGCGGCTGGGCAATCTGAAACAGGCGCTTCAATCGGATGGCCGCTGCCCCTGGCGCGGTTGTCCGAAGTGAATTCAACAATGTCTCCTCCACCGCCACACGGTGGATTTAGGCCCCGGGATTCCTGCTTTCCCGGGGCATTTTTTTATTGCACGCTGGCCACGCGGAAATTTCTCCGTGCTTCGCGCCGGCAATGCTCCCATACGCGCAATCCAGCCATTCATCACCATGGCAACATGCGCCCGCCATTGTTCTGCTATCAACACCTCACTGAATCCGCATGCCTTATCGAGGCCGCCGCGCTCGCCCCGATTGAGTGCGATGTGCCGGCAATGTCCGTCCTGCCGGTCATGCACAGCCCCGCCGCACCGGGGAATGCCAGGGGAAGCCTGATGCCCGCTGCAAGGACATAACGGATTTCCACGCAAGCCGACTGGATAGCGGAATGCGATCGCGCATGCGCGACCGGCAAACTCGTTCCACACCTCTGGAGGAGAATCCATTTCCTGCCTTTAGCAATAGCCAAAGCCGCGAAACAAGGCAATGGCATTGCCCCGACAATCCCCGCGATTTCTCGCGACCGCCCTGTCTGTAACAATAGAGTCGTGCAAGCTGCGGGATATTTTGTAAAATATTTTTGTGTCCGCCGCAGCATGCCAATGTCATATCCGCAGGTAGTTTGCAGTACTATGCAGCGGTCAATTGCCGAAAAAGGGGAATATAAATGGCGACATACAAGCAACTCCTTGCAGAAAAAGAAGCGCTCGAAGCCAAGCTCAATGAAGTCAGGGCGACGGAAGTCGCCGGCGTAATCGACCAGATCCGCTCGCTGATGGCCGAATATGGCCTGACTGCAGACGACATCGCGCCGCGCCGCGGCCGTGGCCGGCCGGCCGGTTCGAGCATCAAGAAGGCGGAGCACGCTCCGCTGCCGCCGAAGTATATGGACCCGAAGACCGGCAAGACCTGGTCGGGTCGCGGCCGTGCCCCGGCATGGCTGGGCAAGCGCCCGGAACGTTTCCTGATCGAGTCGTAATCCCGCGCGGCCGCCCCGTCAGGGGCAGGCCCGGCCGGGCGCCGTCAGGACGCCTGGCACACGTATTCCTTCCTCAGCGCGCGGAAGCCCTGCTGCGTCGGTTCGGCCACCGGCCGTGCACCGCCTGACGGCAGCGGTTGCAGGCGCAGCACCTGGGCCGAGCACTGGCTCGCGGTTTCGTCACGCTTATAGCGGATTTCGTATTGCGCCCCCGGCGCGGGCACGAACGACACCCCCGCCGCGCAGCGCAGTTCCGGCAGGGGCGGCGCAGCGGTCGAACTCACGCCCACATAGATCCTCCGGCCCGCCTCCACCTGGCGCTCCCGCGTGCGCGCCGGCGGCTCGGGCGAGGTCCCGGCCATCTCGAGCCCACGGTCCCGCCCGATCGCCGAAAGCTGCTTGCCGGTCCCGGCCAGGACCAGCGGGCGGGCCGGGGCCGGGCATTTGGCGGGATCCACCACCGTGAAGGTGGTGTTGTCATCGGTATCCGTCATCAGGCGCACGCTGGCCACCGGAGCGCCGGACGGCACGCGGTACTGCGCCACGCAGCCGGCCGCCATGACGGCACCAGCCAGCATGGTCAGGATCGGTACTGCCGTCGGCCCGTGGTTTCGCATGGTGTCTGGAGGAAAGGGAATGCATGCCGGGTCGCCGAACGGCAAGCGGCAGGCCGGGGCGGATCGCCCAGCATACGCCCAAGCCGGAGGGCCCGTCGTTGGTAGAAACCCACGTTGAAAATCCGACAAGGATATCCACAGAATCTGTGGATATCCTCGCGCGTCTCCCCCGGAACGCCCAGTCTGTGCGCCAACGCACCGGACCGCCCATTTTTTAGGCATCCGGTTTGCGCCACGCTGCGGCCTTCGACCAGCGCACAGCCCTGCTCCGCGATGATCGCGCATTCTGGCGTCGCGTGGTGCAATGCAGCAATCAAACCTCCAGACCGCGCCACCAGTCCCAGCTGGCCACCGCCACCGAAAAATCCAGCCTGCAATCCGCAAGCACCCTAGCCCTTCGCCATCCACAGCCAGTCTGCCGTTGCCGTCATCTTCGGCATCCCGGGCGTCGCGAGCGAAGGCATTCCTAGCCGGGTCCCGTCAGCCTGCCTTCCCGTCGATCCTGGGCCGCGCCAGCCGCGGCGCGTAGACCACCGCGTAGATCACGAACCCGACCGCCCAGCAGCCGGCCCCACCGTATATCCAGTGCAGGTACCAGGCCGGCCACAGCAGCGGCCCGATGACGCGCAGTACGGCGGCCGCTGCCACCAGCCAGTAGGCCGCGGTCTCCGCACGCCCCGCCGCCAGCATCCGCCCTGTATGTCCCAGCGCCGTGCGCGTGACCATGGCGATGATCGCGCCACCAAGCACGCCAACCGTGAGCGCATGCGTGGCGATAGCCGGCATCACCAGCCCCAATCTGGCGGCGGCCTGCAGCACGAAGGCCAGCGGCAGCCACGCATAGGCCAGGTGCAGGGACCACTGCAGCGGCCGGTTTCCGACCGCGTAGCCGCGCCAGCCGGCCACGCGGATGCCGAGCGCCACGGCGGCCGGCAAGGACAGCACGGCCGACAGCCATCCCGGCAACGGCAACAGCCCGGCCAGCAGGCCCAGCACCGCGGCCGGCACCACCAGCCGGTCGACCTTCGGATACTGGCGCAGGCGGAAGCCGGGAACGGCGTTGGTCGTGAACATCGGGATCACGCGGCCGCCGATCACGATCACGAACAGCGTGATCAGCGCAACCCCGGCCTGGCAGGCGCGCAGTGCCGCGTCGGTGTGGCCTGCGGCCTGCAGCCCGAGGCTCGACGCATTGGCCAGCGCCAGCAGCCATAGCGCGAACGCCAGCGGATAGTTGCGGCGGTTGCCGCCCCTGACCAGCGTACGCGTGAATGCGAGCGCGGCGAGCGGCAGGAACGCGCAGTCGATCCACGCCGCCAGAGCGCCCGTACCGAACCACATGGCACCGCGCCCGGCCAGCCACAGCGCGAACAGGCAGGCCAGCGGCGCGCCGGTCGGCGTCGGTTGCCCGGTCCACGCGCGCCCGGCCGTGAACAGGAAGCCCACCACGATGGCCGCGGCAAAGCCGAACACCATCTCATGGGCGTGCCACAGCATCGGCGGCAAGGCGCCAGACGGCGCCATGCCCGCCATGCCGCCGAACATGGCCGCCCATACGGCCACGGCGATCGCCGCGAACACCGCGCCGCCCAGGTAGAACGGCCGGAAACCGAGCGCGAACAGAGCGAAACCGCGCGGTGGCGGACCGGCTTCCGGCGACTTGCGCGGGCCGCGAGCGGGCAGGATAGGGATGGTTTCCATGATGGGCGCGTGCGAGAAATTTGATCCTTGTCACGGGTTGATGCCGTGTCCAGGCGGGCTGCGACCACGATAGCACCCTGATGCCGCCGTCGTCCTCCGCCGATGGAACTAGCTCCACCAGCAGGTTCCGTGGCGTGGCGGCCTGTGCTCCCGGCGAATGGTCAGCCGTAACGCCCGTGCCTACTCTGGCGTCATCCCGTCAAAGTTGACACAGGAGCATGGCCATGGCCACCCCCACACGCGCGGCGCGAATGCCGGAGCCCGTCCCTCCCGGAGCATGGACGACGCTGGCATCGAGCACCTTCGCCTTCACCATCTGCTTCGCCGTCTGGATGCTGTTCGCCGTCCTCGGCATCCCGCTCAAGAAAGAGCTCGGACTCAACGAGACCGAGTTCGGCCTGCTGGCCGCCACGCCCGTGCTGAGCGGCTCGCTGATCCGCGTGCCGCTCGGCATCTGGACCGACCGCTACGGCGGCCGCGTCGTCTTCTTCGCGCTGATGCTGGCCACGGTCATCCCGATCTGGCTGATCTCGTACGCGCACACCCTGTGGCAGCTGCTCGTGCTGGGCCTGTTCGTGGGCCTGGCCGGCGGTTCGTTCTCGGTGGGCACGCCCTACGTCGCGCGCTGGTTCCCGCGTTCGCGCCAGGGGCTGGCCATGGGCATCTTCGGCGCCGGCAACTCGGGCGCCGCGCTGACCAAGTTCGTCGCGCCCGCGCTGATCCTGGCCGCGGGCACGTGGGAAATCGTGCCGCGCGTGTACTCGGTGGCGATGCTGGTGACGGCCGTCGTGTTCTGGATCGGATCGCGCAGCAATCCCGCCCACCGCGTATCGTCCAGCACCGGCTGGCGCGAGCAGTTCGCCATGTTGCGCGACCCGCGCGTGTGGCGCTACTCGCAGTACTACTCGGTCGTGTTCGGCGGCTATGTCGGCCTGTCGCTGTGGATGACCAAGTACTACATCGGCGAGTACGGCTTCGACATGAAGGTGGCCGCGTTCATGGCGGCGTGCTTCTCGCTGCCGGGCGGCGTGCTGCGCGCGATCGGCGGCTGGATCTCCGACCGCTACGGTGCGCACCGCACCACCTGGTGGGTGATGTGGGTGAGCTGGGTCGGCTTTTTCCTGCTGAGCTACCCGCAGACCGACTTCGTGATCCACACCACCACGGGCCCGCAGAGCTTCCGCATTGCGCTCACGCCGACGGTGTTCACCTTCCTGCTGTTCGTGGTCGGCATTGCGTTCGCCATCGGCAAGGCCTCGGTCTTCAAGTTCATCTCGAACGATTTCACGCACAACATCGGCGCCGTCTCCGGCGTGGTGGGCCTGGCCGGCGGGCTGGGCGGCTTCGTGCTGCCGATCCTGTTCGGCGCGCTGGCCGATCTCACCGGCGTGCGCAGCAGCTGCTTCATGCTGATGTACGGCACCGTGTGCGTCAGCCTGGTCTGGATGCACTACAGCCAGCGCGCCGAGCGCCGGCGCAAGGAACAAGCCGTCGGCCTCACGCAAGCGGCGTGACGCCTCCCCCTGACAACTCATTCCACTCAAGCACACTGTCATGTCCACCTCCGTACTAACGCGCTGGGAGCCTGAGAACACTTCGTTCTGGCAAGACACCGGCGAACGCATTGCTTACCGCAACCTGTGGATCTCGATCCCCGCACTGATGCTGGCCTTCGTGGTCTGGATGCTGTGGAGCGTGGTCGCGGTCAACCTCGACCGCGCCGGCTTCCAGTTCACCAAGAACCAGCTGTTCTGGCTGACCGCGCTGCCCGCGCTGTCCGGCGCCACGCTGCGCATCTTCTACTCGTTCCTGGTGCCGGTGTTCGGCGGCCGGCGCTTCACCGCGATCTCCACCGCGCTGCTGCTGATTCCCGCGCTCGGCATGGGCTTCGCGCTGCGCGACCCGTCCATGAGCTACCCGACGCTGCTCGCGCTCGCGCTACTGTGCGGGCTGGGCGGCGCCAACTTCAGCTCGTCGATGGCCAATATCAGCTTCTTCTTCCCGAAGGCGAAGAAGGGGCTGGCCACGGGCCTGAACGCGGGCATCGGCAACCTGGGCGTGTCGGTGGTGCAGTTCATCACCCCGCTCGTCGTATCGCTGGCAGTGTTTGGCACGCTCGGCGGAGATCCCCAGCAATACCAGGCAGGCGGCGCCACGCAGAGCCTCTGGCTGCAAAATGCAGGCTTCATCTGGGTGCCGTTCATCGTGGTGTCTTCGCTGGCCGCGTGGTTTGGCATGCATGACATCGCCGACGCCAAGGCTTCCTTTGCCGACCAGGCCATTATCTTCAAGCGCAAGCACAACTGGCTGATGTGCTGGCTGTACGTGGGCACGTTCGGCTCGTTCATCGGCTTCTCGGCCGGCCTGGCACTGCTGACCAAGTCGCAGTTCCCGGGTGTGAACCCGACCGCCTATGCCTTCCTGGGGCCCCTGGTCGGCGCGCTGACGCGCCCCGTGGGCGGCTGGATCTCCGACAAGCTCGGCGGCGCCCGCGTGACGCTGTGGACCTTCGTCGGCATGATCGTCGCGGTGTTCGCCGTGCTGGCCGCGCTGCCGCATGATGGCGCAGCAGGCAGCTTCCCGGCCTTCCTGGCCGCCTTCGTCGCGCTGTTCGCGCTGACCGGCATCGGCAACGGTTCGACCTTCCGCATGATCCCGGTGATCTTCCTCACGGAGCGCCAGCGCGCCGCCGCCGGCAAGGGCGACCTCGCGCAGAAGCAGGCGCTGCAGGAAGCCGGCAAGGAATCGGCCGCCGTGCTCGGCTTCTCCGGCGCGATCGGCGCCTATGGCGGCTTCTTCATCCCCAAGAGCTTCGGCACCTCGCTGGAGCTGACCGGCTCGGCCGACGCCGCGCTGTACTGCTTCATCGCCTTCTACGTGAGCTGCGTGCTGGTGACGTGGTGGTGCTACGCGCGCCGCAATGCGGCCATGCCCTGCTGATCCTGCCGGCCGGCCTAGTTCGACAGAACTAGGCCGGCCCCCGCCGACTAGCCCGAACGCACCGCGCGGCCTGTTCCACCAGCGAATTGGCGCGCACATGCCTCCCCCATAAGCTACGAGTGTCCCTGCAACGGCCGTGTGCCGCCAGCAGCTAGCATTCGCGGAGAACAAGAGATGAGTCACTTTCTGGATCGACTGAAGTTCATGTCGCGCGTCAAGTCCACGTACTCGGACGGGCACGGCGCGGTGGTGAATGAAGACCGCAAGTGGGAAGACGGCTACCGCAGCCGCTGGCAGCACGACAAGATCGTGCGCTCCACGCACGGCGTGAACTGCACGGGCTCGTGCTCGTGGAAGGTGTACGTGAAGAACGGCCTGATCACCTGGGAAACCCAGCAGACCGACTACCCGCGCACCCGCCCCGACCTGCCCAACCATGAGCCGCGCGGCTGCCCGCGCGGCGCCTCGTACAGCTGGTACGTCTATGCAGCGCAGCGCGTGAAGTACCCGATGATCCGCGGCCGCCTGATGGAGATGTGGCGCGAGGCCCGCAAGACCATGGACCCGATCGCCGCCTGGGAATCGATCAGCCAGGACCCCGAGAAGGCCAGGCGCTACAAGAGCGTGCGCGGCCAGGGCGGCTTCGTGCGCGCCGACTGGAACACCGCGACCGAGATCATCGCGGCCGCCAACGCTTTCACCGTCAAGAAGTTCGGCCCGGACCGCGTGATCGGCTTCTCGCCGATCCCGGCGATGTCGATGGTGTCCTACGCCGCCGGCGCGCGCTACCTGAGCCTGCTCGGCGGCGCCTGCCTGTCGTTCTATGACTGGTACTGCGACCTGCCGCCGGCGAGCCCGCAGATCTGGGGCGAGCAGACCGACGTGCCCGAGTCGGCCGACTGGTACAACTCCACCTACCTGATGGTGTGGGGCTCGAACGTACCGCAGACACGCACGCCGGATGCCCACTTCTACACCGAGGTCCGCTACAAGGGCACCAAGACCGTGGCCGTGTCTTCCGACTTCGGCGAGATGGTCAAGTTCGGCGACATCTGGCTTGCCCCGAAACAGGGTACCGACGCCGCGCTCGCCATGGCCATGGGCCATGTCGTGCTCAAGGAGTTCCACGTCAGCCGCAAGTCCGCCTACTTCCGCGACTACATCAAGCAGTACACCGACATGCCGATGCTGGTGCTGCTGCGCGACAACCACGGCACGCTGGTGCCCGACCACTTCCTGCGTGCCTCGCACCTGGCCGATAACCTCGGCGAAGCCAACCATCCGGACTGGAAGACCCTGCTGGTCGACGACATGACCGGCGATATCGTCGCGCCCAATGGTTCCATCGGCTTCCGCTGGGGCGAGGGCGCGCACAACGGCGGCGAGAAGGTCGGCCGCTGGAACCTGGAAATGAAGGACGGCGGCAGCGGCCGCAACATCGACCCACGCCTGTCGCTGCTGGGCAGCCATGATGAAGTGGCCGAAGTCGGCTTCGCGTACTTCGGCGGCGAGCACGACGCGCTGCTGCGCCGCCGCGTGCCGGCCCGCCGCGTGACGCTGGCCGACGGCACCACCGCGCTGGTTGCCACGGTGTATGACCTGCAGCTGGCCAACTACGGCGTCGACCAGGGCCTGGGCGGCCCGAACGTGGCCACGTCCTATGACGATGACGTGCCTTACACGCCCGCCTGGCAGGAGAAGCACACCTCGGTGCCGCCGACGCTGGTCATCCAGGTGGCGCGCGAGTTCGCCGACAACGCGGACCGCACGCAGGGCAAGAGCATGGTCATCGTCGGCGCGGCGCTGAACCACTGGTACCACAACGACATGATCTACCGCGGCATCATCAACCTGCTGATGATGTGCGGCTGCATCGGCAAGAGCGGCGGCGGCTGGGCCCATTATGTCGGCCAGGAAAAGCTGCGTCCGCAGTTCGGCTGGGCACCGCTTGCGTTCGGGCTGGACTGGTCGCGCCCGCCGCGCCAGATGAACGGCACCTCGTTCTTCTACAACCACACCAGCCAGTGGCGCCACGAGAAGCTCGGCGTCGACGAAATCCTGTCGCCGACCGCCGACCGGAACAAGTACGGCAAGCTGTCGCTGCTGGACCTGAACGCCAAGTCCGAACGCATGGGCTGGCTGCCGTCGGCGCCGCAGCTCGGTTCCAACCCGCTCGACGTGGTCGATGCGGCCGAGCGCGCCGGCAAGGACCCGGTTGCGTACACCGTCGAGCAACTGAAGTCCGGCAACCTGCAGTTCGCCTGCGACGACCCGGACAACCCCGCCAACTTCCCGCGCAATATGTTCGTGTGGCGCTCGAACATCCTGGGCAGCTCGGGAAAGGGTCACGAGTATTTCCTCAAGTACCTGCTCGGCACGCAGAACGCCGTGTTCGGCGACGAGGACGACGCCATCAAGCCGAGCGAAGTCAAGGTCCGCCCGGCCGCCGAAGGCAAGCTCGACCTGCTGACCGTGCTCGACTTCCGCATGAGCACCACCTGCCTGTACGGCGATATCGTGTTGCCCACGGCCACCTGGTACGAGAAGGACGACCTCAACACGTCCGACATGCACCCGTTCATCCACCCGCTGTCCGAAGCCGTGCAGCCGCTGTGGGAAAGCAAGACCGACTGGGAGATCTACAAGGCCATCGCGAAGACATTCAGCGAGATCGCCGGCCCTTACCTCGGCACGCGCAAGGACCTGGTCTGCACACCGCTGCTGCACGACACCCCGGGCGAACTCGGCCAGCCGTTCGAACCGAAGGACTGGAAGCACGGCGAGTGCGACCTGATCCCCGGCAGGACCGCGCCGTCGATGACCGTGGTCGAGCGCAACTACGCCGACATCTACAAGAAATTCACCTCGATCGGCCCGCTGCTCGACAAGATGGGCAACGGCGGCAAGGGCATCAACTGGGATACGAAGCACGAGGTCAAGGAGATCGGCGAACTCAGCAAGACGGTGACCGAGCACGGCGTGAGCCACGGCCGCCCGAAGCTGGAAACCGCGATCGACGCCGCCGAGATGATCCTGACCTTCGCGCCCGAGACCAACGGTCATGTCGCCGTGAAGGCGTGGGATGCGCTGTCGAAGATCACCGGCCGCGACCATACGCACCTGGCCGAGGGCCGCGAGCACGACAAGATCCGCTTCCGCGACGTGCAGGCGCAGCCGCGCAAGATCATCTCCGCGCCGACATGGTCGGGGCTGGAGTCGGAAGAAGTCAGCTACAACGCCGGCTATACCAACGTGCATGAGCTGATCCCCTGGCGCACGCTCACCGGCCGCCAGCAGTTCTGGCAGGACCACCGCTGGATGCTCGACTTTGGCGAAGGCTCGGCCGTGTACAAGCCGGCCATCGACACCAAAACGGTCAGCCCGATGCTCGGCAAGAAGCCGAACGGCAACCCGGAGCTGGTGCTGAACTGGATCACGCCGCACCAGAAGTGGGGCATCCACTCCACCTACTCGGACAATCTGCGCATGCTGACGCTGTCGCGCGGCGGCCCGCACGTATGGATCTCGGAAGTCGAGGCCAAGGCCAACGGCATCCGCGACAACGACTGGGTCGAAGTGTTCAACGTCAACGGCACGCTGACCGGCCGCGTGGTGGTGTCGCAGCGTGTGCCGCAGGGCATGTGCCTGATGTACCACGCCCAGGAAAAGATCGTGAACGTACCGGGTGCCGAAACCAGCCGCATGCGCGGTGGCATCCATAACTCGGTCACGCGTGCGGTGACCAAGCCCACGCACATGATCGGCGGCTACGCGCAGCTCGCCTACGGCTTCAACTACTACGGCACCGTCGGCAGCAACCGCGACGAGTTCGTGATCCTGCGCAAGATGAACAAGGTCGACTGGCTGGAAGGGCCGCTCGTGGAAACTGTGAAGGAAGGAGCCTGAGAATGAAGATCCGTGCCCAGGTAGCCATGGTGCTGAACCTAGACAAGTGCATCGGCTGCCATACCTGCTCCGTAACCTGCAAGAACGTGTGGACCAGCCGTGACGGCATCGAGTACGCGTGGTTCAACAATGTCGAAACCAAGCCCGGCATCGGCTACCCGAAGGAATGGGAGAACCAGGACAAGTGGCAGGGCGGCTGGAAGCGCAATGCCGACGGCAGCCTCGAGCCGCGCCAGGGCGGCAAGCTGAAGATCCTGGCGAACCTGTTCGCCAACCCGAACCTGCCACAGATCGACGACTACTACGAGCCGTTCACCTACGACTACGAGCACCTGCAGAAGGCACCGCTCGTGCAGACCCCGCCGACCGCGCGCCCGGTGTCCGTGCTGACCGGCCGCAAGATGGAAAAGATCGAATGGGGTCCGAACTGGGAAGACGACCTCGGCGGCGAATTCAGCTCGCGTGGCCGCGACAAGCTGTTCGACGACGTGCAGAAGGAGATGTACTCGACCTTCGAGAACACCTTCATGATGTACCTGCCGCGCCTGTGCGAGCACTGCCTGAACCCGGCCTGCGTGGCGTCGTGCCCGTCGGGCTCGATCTACAAGCGCGAGGACGACGGCATCGTGCTGGTCGACCAGGACAAGTGCCGCGGCTGGCGCATGTGCATCTCGGGCTGCCCGTACAAGAAGATCTACTTCAACTGGCAGAGCGGCAAGGCCGAGAAGTGCCTGTTCTGCTATCCGCGCATCGAGGCCGGCCAGCCCACCGTGTGCTCGGAAACCTGTGTTGGCCGCATCCGTTATCTGGGCGTGATGCTCTATGACGCGGACCGTATCGAACAAGCGGCATCGGTGGCCGACGAACGCGACCTGTACCAGTCGCAGCTCGACGTGTTCCTCGACCCGCACGACCCGGCCGTGCAGGCCGAAGCGCACCGCCAGGGCATTCCACAGAGCTGGCTCGATGCCGCGCGCAAGTCGCCGGTCTACAAGATGGCGTGCGAATGGAAGGTCGCCTTCCCGCTGCACCCCGAATACCGCACGCTGCCGATGGTCTGGTACATCCCGCCGCTGTCGCCGATCCAGTCCGCCGCCGAGGCTAGCCACATGGGCATGAACGGCGTGATCCCGGACGTGAAGAGCCTGCGCATCCCCGTGAAGTACCTGGCCAACCTGCTGACCGCGGGCGACGTGATGCCGGTGCTGTCGGCGCTCGACCGCATGCTGGCGATGCGCGCCTACAAGCGCTCGCAGGTCGTGGACGGCATGCAGGACCTGGCCGTGCTGGAGCAGGTCGGCCTGACGCCGGCGCAGGTCGAAGACATGTACCAGACCATGGCCATCGCCAACTATGAAGACCGCTTCGTCATCCCGTCGTCGCACAAGGAAATGGTCGAGGACAGCTTCAGCGACAAGGCAAGCTGCGGCTTCACCTTCGGCAACGGCTGCTCGGGCGGCACTTCGGAAGGCACGCTGTTCGGCAAGAAGCCGAAGCCAGCCATTGCCTACGCGGCCCTGCCGCGTTCGCGCAAGGCGTTCGCAGGCTGACCAGACAGGAGAACCGACATGCCCCTTTACCCTATCCTCAGCGCCCTGCTCTGCTACCCGGAGGAGGCCCTGCTCGACAGCCTGCCCGAGATCGGCGAGGCCCTTGCCGAATGGCCGCAGGCGCGCGACATGCTCGCGCCGCTGATGCGCCTGCTGCGCGGCGAAGCACTGATCGCGCTGCAGGAGAACTACGTCGCCACGTTCGACCGCAATCCCGCGCATTCGCTTCACCTGTTCGAGCACGTCCACGGCGAAAGCCGCGACCGCGGACAGGCCATGGTCGACCTGATCGAGGAATACCGGCGCGACGGCTTCGAGCCGACGGCGGCCGAGCTGCCCGACTACGTGCCGCTGTTCCTCGAGTACCTGGGCGCGCTCGTCGCGGACGGCAAGGACGCACGCGCCGAGCAGCTGCTTGGCGATGCCATCCATGTGCTGGCCGCCGTAGGCGACCGGCTCGCGCGCAACGAAAGCCCGTATGCCGGCATCTTCACGGTGCTGCGCACGCTGACCGACGTGCAGCCCGAGCCGCAGCAGGAACCGCCCGTGCGCGACATGGATGAAGCGCTCGAAACCTTCGGCCCGGGCGCCGACGGCGTCGAGCCGCTGCTCGGTCCCGCGACCGGCGCGCACGCCGTGAAGTTCTACCCGCGTGGCACCGCGCAGCGCGCGCCGGTGGCATCCGTCTGCTGAGAACGCCAAGGTGACGACCATGAACCTGATCCATCAATTCCTCTTCGGCATCTACCCGTATATCGCGCTGGCCATCTTCCTGTTCGGCAGCCTGGCGCGCTTCGAGCGCGAACAGTACACCTGGAAGACCGACAGCTCCCAGGTGCTCTACCGCGGCAACCTGCGCACGGGCAACATCCTGTTCCACGTCGGCATCCTGGGCCTGTTCTTCGGCCACCTGGTCGGGCTGCTCACGCCCGTGGCCGTGTGGGACGCGCTCGGTGTTTCGCACAGCTTCAAGCAGGCCGTTGCGATGACCGCCGGTGGCGTGATGGGCACCATGTGCCTGGCCGGCCTGCTGATCCTGCTGCATCGCCGCCTGACCAACGCGCGCGTCTCCGCCGTGACCCGCGCCGGCGACAAGGTGCTGCTGCTGTGGCTGCTGGTCACGCTGCTGCTGGGGCTGTCCACCATCTTCGAATCCGCCAGCCATATGGACGGACACATGATGGTGCTGCTGATGACCTGGGCACAGCACATCGTGACGCTGCGCGGCGATGCGGCCAGCTTCGTGGCCGATGCCCCGCTGCTGTTCAAGGCCCACCTGTTCATGGGGATGTCGCTGTTCGTGATCTTCCCGTTCACGCGGCTGGTCCACGTGTGGAGCGGCTTCGCCTCGGTGGGCTACCTAGGCCGCGCCTGGCAACTCGTGCGCAGCCGCTGAGCCGCGCGCACCGAAACCGGAGAACACCATGCCCGTCACCGTCAATGGCGTAGAACTGACCGACGCCGACATCGAACGTGAAATGGACCACCACCGCGACGCGCGCAACCCGGCGCAGATGGCAACGGTATCCGCCATCCTGCGCCGCCTGATGCGCACGGAGGCGGAACGCCTGGGCATTGCCCGCGGCGATATGGATGACGACGCGCTGGCGCAGGCGCTGCTCGCGCAGGAGGCGCCCGTGCCGGACCCCGACGAGAGCAGCTGCCGCCGCCACTACGACAGCCGGCCCGACCGCTTCCGCGAAGGCGAATGGGTCGAGGTCGAGCACATCCTGTTCCAGGTCACGCCGCGCGTGCCGCTCGACGCGCTGCGCGAGGTCGCGCAGCAGACGCTCGCGCTGGTCAAGGGCGATCCGTCGACCTTCGCCAGCCACGCCAGCGCCTTGTCCAACTGCCCGAGCGGCGCAGGCGGTGGCCGCCTGGGCCGTGTGTTCCGCGGCGAGACTGCGCCGGAATTCGAACGCGCGGTCTTCTCCGCGCAAGCACAGGGCTTATTGCCCCAGCTCGTGGAGACCCGCTTCGGGCTGCATATCGTCCGCGTGCTCGACCGCTGCGGCGGCAACCGCCTGCCCTTCGACGTGGTGCGAGCGGACATCGCGCGTGCGCTGTCGGACGCCGCGCGTGACCGTGCGTGGAAGCAGTACGCGAGCCTGCTGATCGGCCGGGCCAGCATTACCGGCATCGAGCTCGAAGGCGCCGACGGTCCGCTGGTGCAATAGCACCGTCAACTCCGGGAGCCCGCTGGCATGCACGAGATCGAACGTCTGCCGGCAAGGACTTCATCGGCCCGTGGGTGCGGATTGCCAGCCCCGCACGCCGGCACGTCGACGAGCCCCTGGCTGGTGCCAGCGCCGCACAACGCCAGCGTGCCTGCGAGCAGGCGGCCATCCTGGTGTCGCTGCGCAATCTTGAGACCTTTCCAGGACTGGCCAGCCCTGCGGTGATCATGATCGGCGCGGTGCTGGCCGACGCGCGCGCGCTCGCGTCGTTGCCCGACGCGGCGGGGCCTCGGTCGCCTCAGTACGGCAGCCCGACGTAGTTCTCGGCCAGCGCCTTGCAGGCGGCCTCGGAGCTGACCAGGTAGTCGAGTTCGGCCTGCTGGATGCGCGACGAGAACGCATCGGCGTCGGGGAAGCGGTGCAGCAGCGATGTCATCCACCAGGAGAAGCGCTCAGCCTTCCAGATGCGGCGCAGGCATTTCTCCGAATAGCCGTCGAGTTCGCGCGGGTCGTCCTGCCGATAGCGCGCGGCCAGCGCGTCGGCCAGGTACAGCACGTCGCTCGCGGCCAGGTTCAGGCCCTTGGCGCCGGTCGGCGGCACGATATGCGCGGCGTCGCCGGCCAGGAACAGCCGGCCGAAGCGCATCGGCTCGCATACGAAGCTGCGCAGCGGCGCGATGCTTTTCTCGATCGAAGGGCCGGTCACCAGCGACTGCGCGGCCTGCGGGTCGAGCCGGCTGCGCAGCTCATCCCAGAAACGCTCGTCCGACCAGTCTTCGACGCGCTCTGTCGACGGCACCTGCACGTAATAGCGGCTGCGTGCTTTCGAACGCATGCTGCACAGCGCGAAGCCGCGCTCGTGGCCGGCGTAGATCAGTTCGTCGGCAACCGGCGGCGTGTCCGACAGAATGCCAAGCCAGCCAAACGGATAGACGCGTTCGAACAACTTCGTCGACGCGACCGGCACGCTCTGCCGGCTGACGCCGTGGAAGCCGTCGCAGCCCGCGATGTAATCGCATTCGATCTCATGCGTGACGCCGTCCTTGCGATAGCGTACGAGCGGCCGCGTGCCGTCGAAGCCGTGCAGGCTCACGTCGGACGCCTCATAGATCGTCGTGGTGCCCTCCGCCTGGCGCGCGGCCATCAGGTCGCGCGTGACTTCGGTCTGGCCGTACACCGTCACCCTGCGCCCGGTCAGCGCGTGCAGGTCGATGCGATGGCGCTGGCCGTTGAACGACAGCTCGATGCCATCGTGCGGCAGGCCTTCCTCATGCAGCCGCGCCGCAACCCCCGCGCGCTCGAGCGCGTCGACGGTCACGCTTTCCAGGATGCCGGCGCGGATGCGCCCAAGCACGTAGTCCGGGCTGCGTTGTTCCACGATGATGTTGTCGATGCCCGAGCGAGTAAGCAACTGGCCGAGCAGAAGACCGGCGGGGCCGGCGCCGATGATGGCGACCTGGGTGCGCATGGCTTGTCTCCGTATGCGTTGTTTTGATGGTAGGAAAGATAGCGGCCAGGGGTGCTTTCCGGAATGGACAGACCGAACCAAGAACAGGACAATCCGAACATCTCTGGTAAACACTGATGCGTCGTGAAGCTCGTTCCCACCTATTCGCTGTACGGCACCAGTTCATCGGAGCCACTACTGGACCAGCTGCATTTCGAATCGATTGCGCAGCGCAGCAAGCTGCACGGCTGGGAGATCCAGCCGCACCGGCATGAGCGCTTCCTGCAAATTCTGTACATCCACGCGGGCGGTGGCGAAGCCTTGCTGGAAGAGCGGCGTGAAGCGCTGCGCAGCGGCTCGCTGGTCATGGTGCCGCCGCAGCACATTCACGGCTTCGTGTTCCGGCCCGATACGGACGGCATCGTCGTGACCATGACCGACAGCCATCTGCGCACGCTGCTGGCCGGCGTGCCGGACACGCTGCCCTTGTTCGAGCACCCGCGCCACGACCGCGTGCAGCGCAGCGACGCGCTGGCCGATGCGCTGGTGCTGTTCCGCGGGGAAATGGAGGGCGTGTCCGCATGGCGCGGCGCCGCGCTGTCAGCGCTGCTGACCGTGGTGCTGATCGGCATTGCGCGGCTGGCCGATGCCGCGGCGCCGGCCGCGGCGCGCAGCAGCAGCCGGCCCGCGCGGCACTTCCAGCAGTTCCAGCAATTGCTGGAATCGGGCTATCGCGAACAGAGGGAGATTGGCGACTATGCCGGCGACATCGGCATCACGGCCACGCAGCTCAACCGGATCTGCCGGCAGATGGCCGGACAGTCCGCGTTGCAGATGATCCACGCCAGGGTGCTGGCGCAGGCGCAGCGCGACCTGCTGTTCAGCGACCTGGAGGTCAAGCACATCGCGCTGTCGCTGGGCTTTGCCGACGCGGCCTACTTCTCGCGCTTCTTCGCGAAGCAGGTCGGGCAGACGCCGACCGCGTTCCGGCAGTCGGGGCGCGCCCGGCTGCCGGCGTTCGCGACGCGCTAGAGCGCGCCAGGACGGGTCAGGCCTGCGGCCTGCGGTTGGCCTCGTCGATGGCGGCAAAGACTTCCTCGGCCATGTGGAATGCCGAGTTGGCGGCCGGCACGCCGCAGTAGATGGCCGTTTGCAGCAGCACTTCCTTGATCTCGTCGCGCGTCACGCCATTGTTGGCGGCGGCGCGCAGGTGCAGCTTCAGTTCCTCGGCGCGGTTCAGCGCGACCATCATCGCGATGGTCAGCAGGCTGCGCGTGTGCCGCGGCAGGCCTTCGCGGGTCCAGATCTCGCCCCACGCATAGCGCGTGATCAGGTTCTGGAACTCCTCGTTCAGCGGCGTCAGGTGCGCGAGCGAGCGGTCCACGTGAGCGCTGCCGAGCACCTCGCGCCGCACCGACAGGCCGGCTTCGTAGCGGGCGTGATCATCGGTGACGGGCAGGCGGCCCAGGATGAAATCGAGCAGCGCGGCGGTGAAGCGGCCTGGTTGCTCGAAGTTGGAGATATGCGCGGCCGGCAGGGCAACGAAGTGCGCGCCGGGGATCTCCGCGGCCAGGTCGCGGCCCTCCTGCACCGTGGTGGACGGGTCGTGGCTGCCCGCGATCACCAGCACCGGCACGCGCATCGTGCGCACGGCCTCGCGGAAATCGGCATCGCGCACGGCGGCGCAGCTGGCCGCATAGCCGCGCGGATCGAGCGCGGCCAGCACGGCGCGCAGCGGATCCAGCGCACGGCTAGCCGTGGCGGCAAACTCGGGCGTAAACCAGCGCTCGATCGACGGTTCCACCATGATGCCCATGCCGTCGCGCAGCACGCTGTCGATGCGCGCATTCCAGCCTTCGGCATTGCCGATCTTTGCGGCGGTGTTGGCAAGCACGATCTTCGGGAAGCGCTCGGGCGCATGCACGCCCAGCCACATGCCGGTCAGGCCGCCCATCGACACGCCGCAGAACGCGGCCCGTTCGATGCCCAGCGCGTCGAGGATGGCGAGTACGTCGCCGCCCAGCTGGTCCATGGTGAAGGCATCGCCGGGCGCACTGGAACGTCTGTGGCCACGCGTGTCATAGCGCACGATGCGGAAGCGTCCCGCCAGCGCATCGACCTGCGGCTGCCACATCGTGTGGTCGGTGCCGAGCGAGTTGGAGAAGACGATGGCCGGTGCATTGTCGGGGCCATCCACGGTATAGAAGAGCCGGGCGCCGGCGTGGTCGAGATAGGGCAATGCGGTCTCCTTGGAATCCTGTATGAAGGGGTGACGCAATCAGCTGGCCAGGCGCTGCGCGAGCGCAGCCTGCCAGCCCTGCACGGCGGCATCCGCGAAGGCGGCGGACTGGCCGGCGTAGTTGGCCGGGTCGGCCAGGCGGTCGAGGGTGGCATCGTCGAGCAGGCCTGCGTGCGCGGGATTCTCGCTGAGCGTCTGCGCCAGCGCCAGCGCCAGCGCTTCACGCAGCGTGATGCCTTGCGCTACCGCGCGGCGCGACGCGTGCTCCACCAGATGGTGCGCTTCGAGCCGGCCGATGCGGCCGCCGAGTTCGAGCATGGCCGCCTCGCCAAGGATCAGGCCGTGCGTGAGGTCGAGATTGGCACGCATGCGCGCGCCATCCACCTGCAGGCCCGACACCACCTCGCCCATCTGGCGCAAGGCGCCGGCGGCAAGCGTCACGATCTGCGGCAGCGTGTCCCACTCGGCCTGCCAGCCGCCGAGCGCGCGCTCGTGTTCCTGCACCATGCCCGACAGCATCGTCGCCACCAGCGGCGGCACGCGCACGGCCGCGGTCAGCACGGCGGCGCAGCCCACCGGGTTGCGCTTGTGCGGCATGGTGCTGGAGCCGCCGCGTCCGGGGCCGGACGGCTCGGCCACTTCAGCGACTTCGGTCTGCATCAGCAGCGAGAGATCGCGCGCCATCTTGCCGAGCGTGCCGGTCAGCATGCCAAGCGCGGTGGCGACCTCGACCAGCCGGTCGCGATGCGCATGCCACGGCAGCGCGGGCAAGGCCAGCTTCAGCTCGCTGGCCAGTTCGCGGGCCACCGCCGGCGCGGACGTGCCCAGGCTCGCCAGCGTGCCGGCCGCGCCGCCAAACTGCAGCGCGCTGGCCTGAACGCGTGCCGCGTCGAGCCGGCAAAGGTCACGGCGCAGCGCATCGAGCCAGCCGGCGGCCTTCAGGCCAAACGTGGTGGGCAAGGCATGCTGCAGCCAGGTGCGGCCGACCATCGGCGTGTCGCGGTGGGACGCAGCCAGGCCGGCGCAGGCATTGCCAAGCGCCAGCAGGCTCGCCCGCAGGCGCGGCATGGCCTCGCCGAGCTGCAGCACCAGCGCGGTGTCGATGATGTCCTGGCTGGTGGCGCCCCAGTGGACGAAGCGCGCGGCCTCGGCGTCGCGCGCCGCCACGGCGGCGGTGAGTTGTTTGACGAAAGGAATTGCCAGGTTGCCTGCGGCGACAGCGGCCTGCGCCAGCGCATCGAAGTCGATAACCGAGACGTTCGCGCAGACTTCGGAGATAGCCGTCGCGGCCGACACGGGAATGACACCGCAGCGCGACTCGGCGCGGGCCAGCGCGGCTTCGACGGCAAGCATGCAGCGCACGGTGCCGGCATCGGAGAAGATCTCCAGCACGGCAGGGCTGCCGAACATGGGATCGGTAAGGCGGGACGAGCTTGGCATGGGGGCGTAGTGGGTGTGCCGTCACGACATTGGCGACGGCACGATTATGCGCGCAGCGTCAGATGTCGAAGAACACCGTCTCGCCCGGACCCTGCAGCACCACGTCCCAGCGCAGCGCGCCGTTGCCTTGCGCCTTGGCAACGAGCGTGCCGCGCCGTTCCGCCGGCACCAGCGCCAGCACGCCATCGGCGGCATTGGCAGCGGCTTCGTCCGGGAAGTAGATGCGCGTGGCCACATGCTTGACCAGGCCGCGCATGAACACCGACACCATGATATGCGGCGCCTGCGGCTTGCCGTCCGCGCCGGGCACCACGCCCGGCTTCACGGTGACGAAGCGGAACGAGCCATCCTCGGCGGTCGGCACGCGGCCGAAGCCGGTGAAGCCGGCGACCAGCGGCAGTTCGCGCGTGTCCTCGGCATGGCGGTAGCGGCCGGCCGGGTTGGCCTGCCAGATCTCGACCATCCCGTCGGGCACGGGCGCGCCGGTGCCGTCGATGACGCGGCCTTCGATGATGATGCGCTGCCCGGCCAGTTCCGGCGCGTCAGCGGTGAGGTCGGCGCAGTTCAGGCCGGTCAGGCCGATATGCAGGTAGGGGCCGACAGTCTGCGAAGCGGTGGCGTACAGCATGTTCTTACTCCATCGGCGTGGCATCGCGGCCACGCAGCACGATATCGAAACGGTAGCCCAGCGCGTATTCCGGCTGCGTGGTCTCCCAGTCAAAGGTGGAAATCAGGCGGTTGCGCGCCTTCTCGTCGGGCACGCAGTTGAAGATCGGGTCGTACGCCAGCAGCGGGTCGCCGGGGAAGTACATCTGCGTGACCAGGCGCGTGGCGTAGGCATTGCCGAACAGCGAGAAGTGGATATGCTGCGGCCGCCAGGCGTTGTGGTGGTTGCGCCAGGGGTAGGCACCGGGCTTGATGGTCTTGAACTGGTAGCGGCCGTTGGCATCGGTGACCGTGCGGCCTTCGCCGGAGAAGTGCGGGTCGAGCGGCGCATCGTGCTGGTCGCGCTTGTGCGTGTAGCGTCCGGCGGCGTTGGCCTGCCAGACCTCGATCAGCGCGTTAGGCACCGGGCGGCCGTTCTCGTCCAGCACGCGGCCCGTGACCAGGATGCGCTCGCCGAGCGGCTCGCCGCCATTGCCGACGGTCAGGTCGTTGTCGCCGGCGCGCACGAACTCGGCACCGAAGGTGGGGCCGGTCACTTCGGACAGCGACTGCGGAATCTGCACCAGCGGCTGCGCTGGCGAGCGCAGCACGGTGGACGCATAGGGGTCGAAACGGTATTCGGGCTGGGTGTCCCAATAGGGGCGGCGGTACTGGGCGAGGCGGGTCATTGCTTCGTCTCCGGTGTTGTAGGGGTGGAATGACTTTAAGACACACACAAAGTCATGTAAATTGAGTTATTCGCTGATTACGATGAATTTTTGATATGGAACGGCAAGAGCAGGCCGCACAGGACATCTTCCGCAACCGCGTGCGCCTGCGGCATCTCTATTGCTTCGTGGCGGTGTCGCAAACCCAGCACCTCGGACGCGCGGCGGACCGCCTCGGCCTGACCCAGCCGGCCGTTTCCAAGACCCTGAGCGAACTGGAGGAGCTGGCCGGCACGCGGCTGCTGGTGCGCCAGCGTGCCGGCACCGAGCTGACCACGGCGGGCACGCGCTTCCTGCAGCATGCGCTGCGCATCCTGGCCGATATCGACGCTGCCGCCGGCAGCGTCACGGGGGAAACGGCGCAGACGCACGAACGTATCCGCCTGGGTGCGCTGCCAAGCGTGGTGCCGGCCGTGCTGACCGATGCCGTGCTGCGCTTTCGCGCCACCTATCCCGAGGTCGGCCTGGATGTGCGCACCGGCATGAACCGCAACCTGATCGACCAGCTCAAGGCCGACGTGCTGGATCTCGTGATCGGCCGCATGGACGATCCTGTCGCGATGGAAAGCCTGTGGTTCGAGTCGCTGGGACCCGATTCGCTGGTGCTGGCGGTGCGTCCCGGCCATGCGCTGGCGACGACCACGCGGCCCACGCTGCTCGATTGCCTGGCGTGGCCGCTGGTGATTGCCGCCGCGGGCTCGATCCCCCGGCACAACACCGAAAGCCTGCTGGCCCGCCACGGTCTGCGCCTGCCCGATGGCTGCGTGGAGACCTCGGACGCCTATCTCGGACGCCTGCTCGCCGAGCAGAGCGACTGTGTCTGGGCGGCGCCGATGTCGGCCACGCGCCGGGCCATGGACGAGGGCGGCCTGGTGGCACTGCCCATCGACACCCTGGGCACCGAGGAGCCCGTCGGCCTGCTGCGCCACAAGGACCGCACCCTGACGCCGATGGCGGAGGCGTTGGCCGACTGCATCCGGGCGGCGGCGCATCCGGGCGCTCCGCGTCGCGGCCAGCCGGCTCAGTGAGCGGCCACGGGCCGCCTGCCCGGCTCGCCAGCCGGAGCGGGGCTGCCGCCGAAGTGCTTCACCATCAGCGCAATGGCGGCCAGGAAGGCAGGTACGGCCAGCAGCGTGAAGATCATGTCGAACCCAAGCTGCAGGCGCAGCAGTTCCGCGCCGAGCAGTGCGCCGGTGATGCCGCCGAAGCGGCCGATGCCGAGCATCCATGCCACGCCGGTGGCACGGCCCTGCGTCGGGTAGAAGGCCGCCGCCAGGGAAGGCATGGAGGACTGGGCGCCATTCATCGCCGTGCCCGCCAGGAAGATCAGCACGCCCAGCATGAGCTGGCTGCCGGTACCGTGCCCGACGGCGTAGATCAGCGCGCCGGTGACCGCATAGGTCAGCGCGATCACCTTGTTCGGGTTGAAGCGGTCCATGAACCAGCCCGCGGCGATGGTGCCGATGCCGCCGCCGAGCGGGAACAGCGCGGTCAGGAACGAGGCGCGCTGGATCGAGAAGCCCGCGTCCTTCATCAGCGTGGGCATCCAGCTCGTCAGCAGGTAGAAGATGACCAGGCCCATGAAGTACGTGGCCCACATCATGGCCGAGCCCAGGCGATAGCCCGGCGACAGCACGGTGCCAATGGCCGACCGGGTGGCGGGAGCCTGCTCGCCAATGACATAGCTTGCGGCCGCCGCTCCGGCACCGGTCACGCGCTGCAATACCTTGCCGATCTGCTCGAGCGGGTAGTTGCGCAGCACCATGTAGCGCACCGATTCCGGCAGCAGCAACACCAGCAGCACGGCCAGCACGACCGGCAGCACACCACCGAGCAGCAGCACACTGTGCCAGCCGTAGTGCGGGATCATCGCCGCCGCAACGAAGCCGCCCACCGCCGAGCCGAGCGGAAAGCCGCAGAACATGGTGTTGACCAGCACGGCACGGCGGCGCTGCGGCGCGAATTCGGAAGTCAGCGTGACCGCATTCGGCATGGCCGCGCCCAGGCCCAGGCCGGTCAGGAAGCGCAGCGCCGTCAGCCAGCCCAGGCTAGGCGCGAAGGCCGTGGCCAGGCTGCACACACCGAAGAAGAAGACCGAAAGCACCAGCACGCGCTTGCGGCCGACGCGGTCAGCCAGCGGGCCGGCGAAGATCGCGCCAAAGGCCAGGCCAAACAGCGCGGCGCTCATCACCGGGCCAAGCTCGGATTTCTGGATACCCCAGTCTTGCACCAGGGCCGGCGCAATATAGCCGATGGCCGCCGTGTCAAAGCCGTCGACCGCGACGATCAGGAAGCACAGGATCAGGATCAGCCACTGGCAGCCGGTAAACGGCCGCTCGTCGATCAGGGCCTGGACGTCGATGACGCCGCCCTTGGCAGGGGTGGATTGGGGCACGGTTGTCTCCGTTTGCATGGAATTCGGCTGGGGTCAGCGACTGGGCAAACCCGCCCGTTGTTCTAATAGCGAACCATCGTTCTCTATAGGAACTGATCTTAGGAGTGGGAGGGGAAAGGCAAGAATTCGGGTTAACCCCTCGCGGCAGAGCAGCGCGAGTCGGGCCGGGCATGGTGGATTACGCCAGTCGGAGGGCGAATTCCGCGGGAAACTTGCGCGGTCTGCGGACAGGTTCCTTGCAGGTGTGACAGATCGGCCAAGCTGCGCAATCTTTCACCGCCGGCTTATGGGACTACAGACGATAGATGCGAAAATTTCATGGAAATAACGCCAGATGTTATTTTCCATGCCATGACGTATTGCTTAGGATGCGCTAAACAGCCGTCAACGCGAGTCAGGCCAAAAAGATAAGTATAAGACTCAATCGGCTTGACCCACGCCTCATCACGGGGCCAACGACTCCAGCACGGCAAGGTTGCCCTCGCCGAAGCCGTGGTGCCCGTCCCGCTGGACGATCTCGAAGAAGAACTCGCCCGCCTCGCGTTTCGCGAAGGCCTGGAGGAAGCGGTCCTGCCCACCGTCGGCGCGCACGGTGCCGTCTACCAGGATGCCATAGCGCTGCAGCGTGGCCAGGTCCAGTCCATGCCCCGGCAGGCGCGCATCGAGCGTGCCGTAGTAGGCCGCCGGCGGCTGCACGAACTGCACACCGTGCGCAGCCAGTGCCGCGGCGCTCGCCGCCAGGTTGTCGGTGGCCAGCGCAATGTGCTGGATGCCCTCGCCATGGGGGTCCGACAGGTACTGGCGCATCCGGTCGTGGCGCGGCGTGCCCTTCTCGTACAACGGAATCCGGATCTGCCCGCAAGGGGAAAGCAGCACGCAGGCATCGCTGGCCACCTGCCAGTCGGGATGGACTTCGTGGATCTCCCGAAAACCCAGCACCTTGCGGTAGAAGTCGCTCCATTCTTCCAGGTGGCCCGGTTCCACGGCCTGCGTCAGGTGATCGACCCGGGTCAGACCCGCGCCTGGCGAACGGCCGTCCTGCGGCAAGGGCCGGAAGTCCACGTCGTAGATCGAGATATCTCCCACGTCGCCCGGACGGCCTTCCTTGCCGCGCCAGCGGTCAATGAAATAGATGACCGACTGGCCGATGCCCTGGATGGCGGGAATATTCAGTTCCATCGGCCCGACCGTGCCGCCTTCGAACGGCCACGCGCCCGCTTCGATGGCGCGCTCGAACGCCGCCGCGGCATCGTTCACGCGGATGCCGACGGCGCAGATCGACAGGCCATACTCGGCGGCGTAGCGTGTGGCAAAGGAATCCGGCTCCGCGTCCACGATGAAGTTCATCTCGCCCTGGCGATACAGCCTGACTGCCTTGTGGCGGTGCTCGGCAATGGCGGCAAAGCCGAAACGCTCGAAGGTCCGGCCCAGTGCGGCCGCATCCGGCGAGGCGAACTCGATGAATTCGTAACCCTGGATGCCCAGCGGGTTGTCCCAGGCTTCAGCGGCGCTCATGTTGGGGGGGCTCCTGTATGGGTGCGGGGCGGTACGACAAGCCCCGTGGCAACGTGGTCCGATCATAGCAATGCTGCCGGCGCCTGCCGCATCGCCCATGGAGCCCGGCCCCCTCCGTAGAAACCCGCACTGCGTTTCCTGATCGCCCAACTGCGTTCACTAATCGCGCGTTATGCGCTTTACGTCGCTTGGCTCGCCGCCCATCGGCCACTAATCTCCGGTCATCGAGACACAGCGCCAGGCCCGGACCATGTATCCTCGCCGGCCCGACTTCCTACGCCCCCAGGAACATCATGATCAACGGCAAGACCACCCTCATCGCGCACCTTGGCTTTCCGACCGAGTCGTTCAAGGCGCCCATGATCTACAACCCCTGGTTCGAGCAGCAGGGCATCGATGCCGTGGTAATGCCGATGGGCGTGAAGCCCGACGACTACCCGGTGTTCTTCCGCTCGCTGTTCCGCCTGAGCAATATCCGCGGCGCGCTGGTCACCATGCCGCACAAGGTCACCACCGTCGAACTGGTGGACGAACTCACCCCCACTGCCCGCATCGCCGGCGCCTGCAACGCGGTGCTGCGGCGCGACGACGGCACGCTGGTCGGCGACCAGTTCGACGGCGCGGGCTTCGTGCGCGGCATCCAGCGCAAGGGCTGCCGGCTTGAAGGCGCTCGCGCCATCGTCACGGGCAGCGGCGGCGTGGGCAGCGCGATCGCCGCCTCGCTGGCCGCGGCCGGCGTGGCGGAGCTGGCACTGTTCGACACGCGCGACGCCTCGTCGCTCGCGCTGCGTGACCGGCTGCTGGCGCACTACCCGGCCCTGCGCGTGACCACCGGCTCGGCGGATCCCGCCGGCTACGACGTGGTGGTCAACGCAACGCCACTCGGCATGAACGCGGGCGATGGGCTGCCCTTCGATGTCGCCCGCATCGATCCGGGCGCCATGGTTGGCGAGGTGGTGATGAAGTCCGAGTACACCCCGTTCCTCGAAGCCGCCATCGCGCGCGGCTGCAAGGTCCAAGTCGGCACCGACATGCTGTTCGAGATGATTCCCGCCTACCTGGAATTCTTCGGCTACGGCACCGCCACGCCGGACGCCCTGCGCGCCGTAGCCCGCCTTAAATACTGAAAGACAGCCGGGGAATGCGCCACGGGCCCCGCACCGTGCGCGCACGCCCGTCACAAAAATACCGGATGCCGCCCCCAGGTCTTCCAGGCATGCCGGAAAGCACATCGCACCCATTGGTGGAGACAGACAAATGACCACAATCAACAAGGAGATCACGGCCCCCGCCGTGGCCGGCCACTCGCTGGCCGACAAGATCCGCGCCGGGTTCACGCTCGGCAAGGTGCGCTGGGGCATGCTGGCGCTCGTGTTCTTCGCAACCACGCTCAACTACATCGACCGCGCCGCCCTGGGCGTGCTGCAGCCGGTGCTGGCCAAGGCCATGGCCTGGACCGCGCAGGACTACGCCAATATCAACTTCTGGTTCCAGGTCGGCTACGCCATCGGCTTCGCCCTGCAGGGACGATTCATCGACATGGTCGGGGTCAAGCGCGCCTTCGCGCTGGCCGTGCTGCTATGGAGCCTCGCCTGCGGCGCGCATGCGCTCGCGGCCTCGGCGGTCGGCTTCATGGTCTGCCGCTTCTTCCTTGGCCTGACCGAAGCCGCCAACTACCCGGCCTGCGTCAAGACCACGCGCATCTGGTTCCCGGCCAGCGAACGCGCCGTGGCCACGGGCATCTTTAACGCCGGCACCAATGTCGGCGCCATGCTCACGCCGATCATGCTGCCGCTGATCCTGCAGGTCTGGGGCTGGCAGGCAGCCTTCCTGATCGTGGGCGCGCTCGGTGCGATCTGGCTGGTGTTCTGGCTCATCAAGTACTACAACCCGGACGAGCATCCCACGGTCAGCCAGGCGGAACTGACGCACATCAGCCGCGATGTCGAGCCGGCGCCGCAGCGCATTCCTTACTCGCAGATCCTGCGCATGCGTGGTACCTGGGCTTTCGCGCTGGCCTATGCCATCACCGCGCCGGTGTTCTGGTTCTACCTGTACTGGCTGCCGCCGTTCCTGAACCAGCAGTACCAGCTCGGCATCAGCGTGACGCAGATGGGCATTCCGCTGATCGTCATCTACCTGTGCGCCGACATCGGCAGCGTGGGCGGCGGCGCGCTCTCGTCCTGGCTCATCAGCCACGGCATGCCTGCCGTGCGGGCGCGGCTGGTGTCGATGCTGGCCTTCGCGCTTTGCATCACCTCCATCATCCTTGCCGCCGGCGCGAGCAGCCTGTGGATGGCCGTGGCCGCGATCTCCGTCGCCATCGGTGCACACCAGGCCTGGACCGCGAACATCTGGAGCCTGGTGATGGACTACACGCCCAAGCACGTCGTGAGCTCGGTGTTCGGCTTCGGCGGGATGATCGGCGCGATCGGCGGCATGTTCATGACGCAGCTGGTCGGCTACGTGCTCACCGTCACGCACAACAACTATGCGGTGCTCTTCACGATGATTCCGTGCGCCTACTTCATCGCGCTGACCTGGCTGTTCTTCCTGGCACCGCGCAAGGTGCCGACCGCCACCACGGCCTGAGCACGCAGGCTGTCACCGTCACAACGAACCGACAACAACAATCCGGGAGACCTTCCAATGCATAAATCCATGGTTGCGTTGCTCGCGCTTGCCGCGGGCAGCCTGCCCGCGGCCGCCCAGACCAACAGCGGCATCACGCTCTACGGCCTGATCGACACCACCATCCGCTTCAGCACCAACGAGGACGCGGCCGGCCATTCGCGCACGCAGATGACCGACGGCGTGCTCACCGGCAGCCGCTGGGGCCTGCGCGGCACCGAAGACCTCGGCGGCGGCAACAAGGCCTGGTACATCCTCGAATCCGGCTTCGCGCCCGACACCGGCACCAGCCAGCAGGGCGGGCGCCTGTTCGGCCGCACCGCGGTGATCGGGCTCGACGGCGACTATGGCAAGCTCGCGCTGGGCCGCCAGTACACCCTGGCCCACGAAGTGCTCTCCTCCTACGAGGCGATGGCCTTCGCCAACAACTCGATCGTTGGCTACCAGGGCGGCAACTACACCGGGCTGCGCTACGACAACACGATCAAGTACATCAAGTCATTCGGCCCGGTGCAGGCGTCGGCGGCCTATACGTTCGGCGAAGTGCCGGGCAGCATCAAGAACAGCTCGGCCGCGGCGGGTGCGCTCGTCTACAGCAACGGGCCGCTTGAAGTCGGCGCGGTCTATCAGCAAACCCAGAACGTCACCAGCGCATTCTTCGGCGCCGTACCCGCGGCGCAGGCCAGCAAGCAGACAGTCTGGGGGCTCGGCGGCACGTGGAAGGCCGCGCGCGCGCAGTATTACCTGGGCTACACCAACAACCGGCTGGACGTGGCCGACTACCGCAACAACGTCGGCTATATCGGCACACGCTACACGCTGACGGATGCGCTCGCGTTCATCGGCACGTTCCAGTACGACTGGCTGCGTCATGCCGGGCAAAGCGGCAAGCGACTCACCACGGCGGGCATGCTGGACTACAGCTTCAGCAAGCGCACGGATGTCTATCTGGAGGTGGATTACACCCACCTGCAGGGGGCGTGGATCGCGCTGAACAGTTCGCCCGCGTTCAACAACAGTGGCAATACGTACGGCAATGGCACGCGGTTGGGCGTGGTGGCCGGCGTGCGGCACAAGTTCTGATGTGGCGGGCGCCGTTGGGGGGCGCCGTGTTCTGCAGCGGCAGTCCGCCCCCTGAAGCCGCTTGTCGGCCGCACCTTGCGGGTGGAATAGGTTCCCCGCCAGCATTCAGGGTCGAAGTGGAGCGTCGCGGGCGATCGCCCACCCCGTGCTGTCGGACAATGTTTCAATCAAGGGGCAGGACGCCTCATCGCCATTGGCCTTGCATTGCCCGATCAGATGCGTCAGTTCGGCGCGCAATCGTTCGAGATCCCTCAAACGTTGCTCCACCAGACCGAGCTTTCGCTCGGCCAGTACGCGGGCCCTGCTGCACGAGTCACCATCACTCTGTTGCAGCAGCACCCGGATTTCATCAAGGGTAAACCCGAGCGACTGGGCCCGGCGGATGAAGAAGATCCGCTTCAGGCTCGGTTGCGAATACTGCCGAATGGTTCCATTGACACGCTCCGGCACCGGCAGCAAGCCGCACCGGTGGTAGTAGCGGACCGTCTCCACGCCTACACCAGCCGCCTTGGCCAGCTTACCGATCGTCAGGGTGTGCGCCATCGCTTGACTCCGTACCTTGGTACGGAACTAGGCTACGTCCAAAACCCCTCAATGGGAAAGGGCAGACTGCATTTCGATATGGAACCGGGGGCCGGAACGCCAGGGATGGTGACGTCTGCCGCCTACCGGCCGCGATGGCGAAGGGACGTGATGAGTGCAGTCAAGCTGAAGTCGATCATCACCTGCCCCAAGTGCGCCTATGCAAAAGAAGAAACGATGCCGACAAATGCCTGCCAGTGGTGCTATGAGTGCGAGCGCTGCCACATGTTACTGAGGCCGAAGGCCGGTGATTGCTGCGTCTTCTGCTCATATGGGACCGAACGGTGCCCGCCCATGCAGCAGCAAACTGGCTTGTGCTGTTCGCCGGCGGCCGTCACTCGCCGCTGACGCCAGAGCCGGGGCATCATGCAATCACAAATCATTCGCGTTTTTCCCGCGGAATATGGCTGGGCACTGGAGGTCGGCGACCTCAATGCAAAGGTCCAGATATTTCCGACCATGGAAGCCGCAATCGCTGCGGGTTGGGGCCTGGCGAGGCAGGAGAACGCGGAGTTGCACATACACCGCCACGATGGGAACCTGCGCTGGCGCACCAGCGGCTGCGACCAGCACTAGCCGTGGGCGCCGCTATCCGGCGACAGGCGGAAATACGTACCACGCGCCATCGCCATGGCGGAAGAAGGCAATCGACAGGCGCCGCGCGGATTGGGTCGATTCGACGCACACGAGGCAACCCTTGTGGTTGGCAAGGTGCCTGAAGCAGGCAACCCGCGCCGGGCTCTCATCGCTTGGCGACAACCACTTTTCTACCTGCGCGCGTAGTGAATTCTCTGTATTGCGCATCGTGGCACTCCTTCCGAGGCACACCTCACCGGTACCGCAAACAACTGGCACCTCCTTGATTTCAAGGTTAGATGGAGGGCCTCGCCACCGCCTTAGGCAAGGGACAACAATACGCATCGGGACGGACTGAATCGCTCGTAGGAAATCCCTGACAGGAGGTGTCCAGGCACCCCGGGGCAATGTATAGGGCGTATCTGCCCTTCAACGCGGCTTGCCGATCGCCGCAAGAAGCTGCAGGCCCTCGCCAGTGATGCAGAGGTGCCTGTGGTCAGGCGCAGTAGCCTCCAGCCGGACAAGCTGGCGTTCGACCAGCGCGCCGATGTCGGCAGGGTCCAATTCCCGGTGGCCTTCCATATCACCGAGAACCATCAAGGCGGCGATCTCATGAGGACTCAGCATCTCCTGTCTCCGGCGGTGATCGAGGGTCGTCTCCGGTGCACCGCCCGAAGCCTCTTGCAGGCCCCGGGCCGGTCGCCGGCACGTCTTCGTCACTATAGGAGTCGACGCCCGAAGAAATGCGAGGGATTCCGCCGCATTTGCGTTCAATCAATTCGGGGCGCGCCATCCACCCCCGCCAGCATGGCCAGCGCCGAAACCGCCACCGCATATCCCTTGACGCCCAGGCCTGCCATCACCGCCTTCGCCACCGGTGAAATCCATGAGTGATGCCGGAACGCCTCGCGCGCATGCACATTCGAGATGTGGTACTCGATGACCGGCACCGAGGCCCCCTTGATGGCGTCGTGCAGCGCAATCGACGTATGCGTCAGCGCGCCCGCATTAAGCACCACGCCGGCCATCTCGCCGCGCGCACAGGCTTGCCCTGCCTCATGCATCCAGTCGATTAGCTGTCCTTCGTAGTTGGTCTGCCGGCATTCGGCCCGCAGGCCAAGCGCTTGCGCGGCCGCCTGGCAGATCCGCTCCACGTCGGCCAGCGTTTCGCTGCCGTACACCGCCGGCTCGCGCGTGCCCAGCAGGTTGAGGTTGGGGCCGTTGAGCACCAGTACTGTCTTCATTGTGTCTCCTGGAATGAACAAGGCCGCGCCTCTGGCGCGGCCGTCACCGATAGCCTATCGTTAAGCCTCCGCATAACAATCCGGCAATATGGAAACTCAGAATGCGCTGTCAGCGAACAATGATCCCTTCCTGCGGGATCTGCGCCTGTTCTGCACGGTGGCGCGCCGCTCCAGCTTTATTGCCGCGGCCCATGAGACAGGCATTTCACCCGCGCACGTGAGCAAGCGCATCGCGATGCTGGAGGCGATGCTTGGCACGCGCCTGTTCCATCGCACCACGCGGCGCGTCAGCGTGACGGCGGAAGGCGAAAACGCGTTCGCGTGGGCCCGCAAGATCCTGGAAGACGTCGACGGCATGCTCGAAGCCGTGGGCGGCGCCGGCAAGGCCGAAAGCGAGCCGCGCGGGCTGCTGCGCATTGCCACCAGCCTGCGGCTCGGGCGCCGCTTCGTGGCGCCGGTGCTGGCGCTGCTGCGGCAACAGCATCCGGGGCTCGAGGTCTGGCTGGAACTGCTGGACCGGCGCGTGGACCTGATCGGCGAGAACTTCGACCTGGACATCCGCATCGGCGAAGTCGAGGAACCGCACCTGATTGCCAGCCGCATTGCCAGCGGCAGCCGCGTACTGTGCGCGGCGCCGGCCTATCTGGCGCGCCGCGGCGCGCCGCGCCACCTGGCCGAACTGGCGCAGCATGACTGCCTGCTCCACCGCGAACGCGACCAGGCCTTCGGCGTGTGGCGGCTGCACGGCCCCGCCGGCATGGAAATGGTCAAGGTGACCGGCCCGATGGCGTCGAACCACAGCGACGTCACGCGCGAGTGGGCGCACGAGGGCTACGGCATCATCATGGCCTCGGTCTGGGACGTGGCCGACAGCATTCGCGCAGGCGAGCTGGTGCAGGTGCTGCCGGCGTGGCAGCAGCCGGCCGACGTCTGGGCCGTGACCAGCGCCCGGGCATCGTCGTCGGCGCGCATGCGCGTCTGCATCGACTTCCTCAAGGCCCGCCTGTCACAGGGCCCGTTCGCGCTGGCGAGTTCGCTGCACGGGTAGAAGCCGGCCCGCGCGGCGGCGCGTGGGTCTGTAACAGACCCTAAAGCGTGCGCATGATCGACAGCGCGGTGTCCTGCAGCACTTGCAGCACGCGCGCGCAGGCCGCGTCCGCGCTCTCCTCGCCGATCTGCATATTGACCGACAGCGCCGCAATCACCTTGCCGTGGCGGTCGCGCAGCGGCACCGCCACCCCGCGCACGCCGATCTGCAACTGCTGCTCCACCACGGCATAGCCCTGGGCGCCGGCCTTGCGAATCTCTTGCAGCAGCCGGTCGTGCTGGAGGATCGTGTAGGGCGTATAGGGCGTCAGCACGCACTGGTCCAGCCACTCCCTCACCGTGTCCTCGGGCTGCGACGCCAGCATCATCACGCCGGCCGAGGCCAGCGGGGCCGGCACGCGCGCACCCAGCACGAAGCCCGTGCTCATCACGCGGCTGGTGCTGGTGCGGGAGATGAATACCAGCTCCCAGCCATCGAGCACGCTCAGGTAGGCGGCCTCGCCGACCTGCGCGGTGATCTGCTGCAGGAACGGCTGCACCAGGCGCGGCAGCCGCGCCGAATCAAAGTAGGACCAGCCGACCTTGAGCACGCGCGGCGTCAGGCTGAACAGCGTGCCGTCGCTGGTCGTATAGCCCAGGTGCTCCAGCGTGAGCAGGTAGCGCCGCGCGGCCGTGCGCGTCAGGCCAGTCAGCTGCGCCGCCTGCGACGGCGTGAGGCGGGGATGGTCGTTGTCAAAGGCCTCCAGGATCGCCAGGCCCTTCTCCAGCCCGGCGATCCAGTCGCGCCGGTTCAACGGTTCTTTTTCCATGCTCGCTTATGGTTAACCCGGGTAATGCGCGACTGTCGCGCATGATCGCGCGATTATCGCTCTTTTAGGCGCGAATTGCGATTGTTTGGCGCGCTCGCGACTTCTACGCTTGCTGCATACCGGCCCCGACCTTCACCGCATCATGTCTGCAGCCTCTCGCCCCAAACCGCTTCCGAAGTCGATCGCCACCGTCTCGCTCTCCGGCACCCTTCCCGAAAAACTTGAAGCCGCCGCGGCTGCCGGATTCGACGGCGTGGAAATCTTCGAGAACGACCTGCTCAACTTCGACGGCTCGCCCGCCGAAGTGCGCCGCATGGCGGCCGACCTCGGCCTGCGCATCACGCTCTACCAGCCGCTGCGCGACTTCGAGGCCATGCCGGCGGAACTGTTCGCGCGCAACATGGCGCGCGCCGAACGCAAGTTCGACGTGATGGAACAGCTTGGCGCCGACACGGTGCTGGTCTGCAGCAATGTCCAGGACATCGCCATCGACGACCCCGCGCGCGCCGCCGCGGACCTGCGCCAGATGGCCGAGGCCGCCGCCCGGCGCGGCCTGCGCGTCGGCTACGAGGCCCTGGCGTGGGGCCGGCACACGCGCCGCTGGCGCGAGGCGTGGGACATCGTGCGGCGCGCGGACCACCCGGCACTGGGCCTGGTGCTGGACAGCTTCCATACGCTGGCGCTGGGCGACACCCTGCAGGGCCTGGACATCGTGCCGGCCGAGAAGATTTTCTTTGTGCAATTGGCCGATGCGCCGCGCATGTCGATGGACGTGCTGGGCTGGAGCCGGCACTACCGCAACTTCCCTGGACAGGGCGACCTGCCGGTGACCGACTTCGCGCGCGACGTGCTGCAGGCTGGCTACACCGGCCCGCTCTCGCTGGAAATCTTCAACGACGAATTTCGCGCCGCCCCGGCGCGCCAGACCGCACTGGACGGGCTGCGTTCGCTGATCTGGCTCGAATCCGAGGCGGGCGGCTTCGCGCTGCCGGCGCCGCCGGTGTTCGAAGGCGTCGACTTCGTCGAGTTCGCGGTCGACTACGTGGCCGGGCGCGAACTGGCGCAGCGGCTGGCGTCGCTCGGGTTCGTGCATGCCGGGCGCCATCGCTCCAAGGCGGTCGACTTGTACCGGCAGGGCGACATCAACCTGATCCTCAATGCGGAGCAGGACAGCGCGGCCGCCGAACACTTCCAGCTGCACGGCCCGTCTGTCTGCGCAATCGGCCTCAAGGTCGACGATTCACGCCGCGCCATCGCGCGTGCCCGCGCGCTGCTGTGCAAGGAGTGGCGCGAACCGGTGGGCCCGCAGGAACGCGTGATTCCCGCGCTGCGCGCGCCCGACGGCATGCTGTTCCACCTGATCGACGACATCGACGCCGCGCGCAGTATTTACGAGAGCGACTTCGAGCTTCGCCCGCTGCCGCAAGAAGCCGCCGCGGGCGCGGGGCTGACGGCGATCGACCATATCGCCCAGGCCCTCCCGGCGCACCGGCTCGACACCTTCGTGCTGTTCTACCGCTCGGTGTTCGGCATGCAGGCAGAGGCCGTCCACGAGATTGCCGATCCGTATGGCCTGGTCAAGAGCCGCGCCATGGTCAGTGCCGGCCAGCGCGTGCGCATTCCGCTCAATGTCTCGGAGAGCGGGCGTACGGCCACGGGGCGTTTCGTCACCGCCTACGCGGGCTCGGGCGTGCATCACATTGCCTTTCGGTCCATGCAGCTCGCGCATACGGTCGAAGCCATCGACCGCAGCCGCTCGGCGATGCTGCACGTGCCCGACAACTACTTCGAAGACCTGGCCGCGCGGCTGTGGCTGGATGATGACCTGCTGGCCCGGCTTCAGCGCCTGGGCCTGCTCTACGACCGTGACGGCCATGGTGAATTCCTGCACACCTACACGGAGCCATTCCACGAGCGCTTCTTTTTCGAACTCGTGCAGCGCGATGGCTACGTCGGCTACGGCGTGGCCAACGCGTCGGTGCGCATGGCCGCTCAGGCGCAGCTGCGCCACAGCTGATGCCAGCCGTCCCACTTTTTCAAGACAACCAAGACAACCACACTTCCCACAGGAGACTCTGAATGCTGGATCCTTGCATCATCTCGGTTGCGATTACCGGTTCCGTACCGCGCAAGAAAGACAATGCCGCCGTGCCGGTCACGGTAGCCGAACAGATCGAAAGTACTCACGCCAGCTATGAGGCGGGCGCCTCGCTGGTCCACCTGCACGTCCGCGACGCGCAGGAGAACTCCAGCTCCGACCCCGAGAGTTTCGCCGCGCTGCAGGAGGGCATCCGCAAGCATTGTCCGGGCATGATCGTGCAGTTCTCTACCGGCGGACGGGGCCGTGAAGCCAGCCAGCGCGGCGCCATGCTGTACCTGCGCCCGGACATGGCATCGCTGGCCACCGGCTCGGTCAATTTCCCCACCAGCGTCTATGAGAACCCGCCCGACTTCATCCGCTCCCTGGCGGCCAGCATGCGCGAGTTCCAGGTCAAGCCCGAAATCGAGATCTTCGACCTGTCGATGCTGTACAGCACGGCCGAACTGGTAAAGGAGGGGCTGCTCGCGCCACAGCCGCATGTGCAGTTCGTATTCGGCATCCGCAACGCGATGCCGGCGCGCCGCGAAGTCCTGGCGTTCGAAGTCGAGCAACTGCAGAAGGTGCTCCCCGGCGCAACCTGGACTGCAGCCGGGATCGGACGGCACCAGCTCGAAGTCAATCACTGGACACTGGAGCTTGGCGGCCATTGCCGGACCGGGCTGGAAGACAATATCCGCTGGGACAAGGACACGCTGGCCCGCAGCAATGCGCAGCTGGTGCAACGCGTTGCGCAACTGTGCGAGCAGTATGGCCGCGCCGTGGCGACGCCCGCTCAGGCCAGGGCCCTGCTCGGCTTGCAACCCTTGGCGGCTTAGCCTCGATATGTCGGACCGGCGGCCCGCCCGGCGGCCGCCCGGGCGTCACGCGGGGACGTTCGCTGCGGGCGCCCCCCGTTCGCGCGCCGCCGCGGCGGTTCCGCCCAGGCCGCTGGCGGCAATGAATGCGACGCCGAGCACCGACCACGCATCCGGCACGGAACCGAACACCATCCAGCCGCCGAGCATGGCAAAAGCGATCTGCAGATACAGATACGGCGTCAGGATGCCTACTGGTGCGCGCGCATAGGCCAGCACCAGGCAAAGGTGACCGGCGCAACCGGCCAGCGCCATGCCGGCCAGCATGGCCCAGTGCATTGCGCTGACGTGCCAGACCCACGAGAACGGCAACGCCGCCGTGAGCAGCAGAGTCGCCACAGAGCCCGTGTAGAAGTGCGTCGTCCCGACGCCGTCGGCACGCGTCAGCGCGCCGGTCAGCAACTGGTAGCCGGCGTTGGACAGCACCACGCCCAGCGGCAGCAGCATGGCCGGGTGGAAGTCGGGGCCGGGGCGTATCACCATCACCGCGCCGGCAAACCCCAGCAGCAGGAACAGCCACCGCACCGGCGAGACCCGCTCGCCCATCAGCGCTGCCGCGGCGAGCGTGATGGCCAGCGGCGTGAGCATTGCCACCGCGGTGAAGTCGCCCACGGGCAGGACCTTGAGGCTGAAGAACGCGCACAGGCTCGACACCAGCATCAGCGCCGCGCGCATGCATTGCAGGACCGGCCGGCGTGTGTGTAGCAGGTACCGGCCGCGCGCCGGCAACAGGACTGCGCCGGTCAGCGCCGTCTGCGCCAGATAACGCACCCACAGCGCCATGACCACCGGGACGGCGCCGCCGACGCCCTTGGTCAGCGTATCGAGCGTGGCAAAGCAGGCTACCGCCGCGATCATTAGCGCAATGCCTTGCGGCGTGTGGTGGTCCTTCATGGCGGGGTTGGCTGCTTGTTGCGCCGCTGGCAGTGGGTTGCGCGGCGTGGATTGGGGGATGGGAGCAGGTTACTGTTGTCAGCGGGAAAAACAATTGGGCTGGGAGGAAAGTCAGAATGTGCGCTGAGCGAATAATCGGTGGGCTGCCGGACGGCGCTTTTGGGGGCTTCCTTGCGGGCGTGGCTGTTTCGCCGGCGTTGCCGGCGGGAGTTTTGTGGTTGGGATTGCGCTGTCGTGCTTGGCAGGCGCCGCTGTTTCGCCGGCGTAGCCGGCGAGTCACTTCTTGTCCGAGCGACAATAAGTAACCAAAAAGCGCGTCGCCTGGCGGCTGGCCATCAACGAGGCGCTTCTTGTCTTCAAGCGGCTTTGGTCTCGCGATGCTTGGGTGCCCGTTCGAGCCTGCTACGCATAGTGATTCAGAACCAGTGCCTCCGATAACCGGCTCTTGTACGATCCCCATGTAGGGCTCGGGTACAGCGTTCCAACGAGGTCAGCGGTGGGACGCCTACGGCTGCGCTGCGCGCGCGCCCTAGTCGGTATGCGCGGGGCATCATCGTCGCCATTGCCGACGGTTCGGTTTCTCTGCTTCGCTGTGGCGCGGTTTGCCTGCGGCCTGGGTGCTCAGACTAGGGCTCTGCGCGTAGCGCAGCCGAAGGC